>NZ_UGNV01000001.1:2197500-2497500 GCF_900452395.1 Legionella beliardensis | reverse complement strand
TGGTAACATACCATATTCAGCTGTAATCCAACCTTGATTCTTGCCTTTTAAAAAGCGTGGAACGCCCTCAATAATTGATGCATTACATAAAACGCGAGTGTCTCCAAACTCTACTAAGACTGATCCTTCAGCATGAGTTGTATATTGGCGTGTCAGTTTAATTGAACGTAACTGATTTGGTTCACGATTGCTAGGGCGCATGGTTATTCCTCACTAAAAAAAGTGAAAGTATAACGTCTAAAATTCAATCATGCATCATGTATAGCGTCACTTAACTAAGCTTTATGCCAGGCTTAGTCATGTACTTCAATCGTATCTTAACCCTATACAATAATTAATCTTTAAACTTGCATTTGTATAAAATTCGTTTATAGTCACCCAACCTTAAACAAACCACTATTAAATTATGACTCACAGCATGACAGCTTTTGCTAGAGCACAGACCCAGTGCAATGAGTTAGGATTTTGTTGGGAAATAAAGTCTGTCAATCATCGCTACCTTGATGTGTCATTTCGTTTACCTGAAACCTGGCGGTTTTTAGAAACAGAGCTACGAGCGATTATCCGTGATTATGTCGCGCGTGGTAAGTTAGAATGCCAATTAAAAATGACTGATCAAGGGTCAACTGAGCCGTCTTTATTAGTTAATGAAAAACTAGTTGATTCATTACTTGCTATTACGCAACAATTATCAACAGCTAAGCAATTACCAAATGATCTTACCCTATCTACCTTATTAGCATGGCCTGGAGTAATTCATACTTCCGAGCTTAATATTGAACAATTTACAAAATCAGTCACGCAGTTATTTCGTGATGGTTTAGCACAATTACAACGGCTAAGAAGACAAGAAGGTGAAGCACTTAAATTGCATGTGCAACATCGCTTACAACGCTTACAAGAGGAAATTAACAAAGCACGAGCCTTTGTACAAATCAATACTCAGCAAGCACGTGATAAATTTTTAACAAAACTACAGCTATTAGAGTTAGATGTCGATAATTCTCGTATTGAGCAAGAACTGGCTATTATTTTAACTAAAATGGATGTTAGTGAAGAACTTGATAGGTTAACTGTACATTGCCAGGAAGTAGGTAATATTTTAAATAGCAAAGAAGCCTCAGGCCGACGCCTTGATTTTTTAATGCAAGAATTGAATCGAGAAGCAAATACATTAAGTGCAAAATCAGACACGGTTGCCTTAACTCAAAGTGCTGTTGAGATGAAAGTGTTGATTGAGCAGATGCGTGAACAAATTCAAAATATCGAGTAGAGTATGGTTAATTCATTTGCCGGAAATGTATTTATAGTTGCTGCTCCATCCGGAGGCGGAAAAACCAGTCTGGTTAAAAATTTAATAACCAATTTGCCAAGTATTGAAGTATCTATTTCGCATACAACACGCAAACCAAGGCCAAGCGAACGTGAAGGCGTGGATTATTTCTTTGTCAATGACAGTCAATTTGTTGATATGATTAATAATAATGAATTTATTGAACATGCAGAAGTATTTAATCATTATTACGGAACATCAGTAACGCAGATTGAGGCTCGTTTAAAACAAGGTATTGATGTAGTTTTAGATATTGACTGGCAAGGTGCACAGCAAATTAAAAAGCTTTTTCCAAGCGCTGTAAGCGTGTTTGTGATTCCGCCCTCATTAGCCATTTTAGAGCAACGTTTACAAGCAAGACAGCAAGATGATACAACCGTTATTAGCGAAAGAATGCAGCAGGCGCAGGAAGAATTAAGCCATTATGCCGAATTTGATTATCTGATTGTTAATGATAAATTCGAACAGGCCGCTGCCGAGTTACAAGCAATTGTACTGGCAAATCGTTTAATTTTTGAACGACAAGCAGAAAAAATTAGAAAATTGCTATCATTATTAATGGCAGCGCAGTAAAATGATCTATTGACTCGATAAAAAAGCCTAGATTTTAGCTACTTAAATTCCCTAAAACTAATCTAAGCTAGAGAGCTCACAATGGGTTTGTTTAATATCAATAAACTTATTAAACTTGCTGTAACTGAGTCTAGGTTAGTGTTTAACCTAGAATACTTAGTGGTGCAGACAATGACAAAGGTAGATTGGTTAAGGATTAGCTCTTATCCAACCTACTGTTAATTAGGTATTTTCTTAAAAAATAGCCTATAAAAAATAGTGGAGGCTTAATTTATGGCACGTGTAACTGTAGAAGACTGTTTAGAGCATGTTAATAATCGCTTTGAATTAGTCATGGTTGCAACAAAGCGCGCGCGAGAAATTGCTGTACGTGGTGAGCAACCTTTAGTTGAATGGGAAAATGATAAGCCGACAGTGGTCGCATTACGTGAAATAGCTGAAGGTTTAGTGAAAGCTGATATTTTGGATAAAGATTAAAGAAAACAAATAGTCCTAAATCTACATTAAAATCTTTATTACTAATGTGGCAACTAGTTGGTTGAGTTAGTTCCTGAACGGATATAAATTATACCAAATAATAGTGTTTTTAAACTGCCTCCGCCATGATCAAAGCTATTTAATGACGATACATCTAAATGGTTGGCATTATGAGGTTTAGCATGAGTTGGTTATTGGATTATCTAAAAATTGCGCCTCCTAATAGCTTAATTGTTAAAGCGAGAGGAGCGCTGTATGAGCCACTTTGATGATTTACATAAAGAGCTGCAAAGCTATCTTGAACAATCTCAAGTTGAAAAATGCTATCAAGCTTATTTAGTCGCTGAGGGCGCTCACCAAGGACAAATGCGTCGATCAGGTGAGGATTATATTACTCATCCGGTTGCGGCCGCCTTAATTTTAGCTAGAATGCGTCTTGATTATCAAACAATCATGGCCACATTATTACATGATGTGGTTGAAGATACGTCGATTAGTAAGGAAGATTTAACCCAGCAATTCGGTGAAGATGTAACAGCTTTAGTGGATGGAGTGACTAAATTAACTAAAATTAAGTTCGAATCACGCGCTGAAGCTCAAGCAGAAAACTTTCGTAAAATGGTTTTAGCCATGGTGAAAGATATTCGCGTCATCATTGTTAAACTCGCTGATCGTTTTCACAATATGCATACCTTAGGTGCGATGCCTTCCGCAAAAAGGCGCCGTATTGCCATTGAAACCTTAGAAATTTATGCGCCTATTGCTAATCGGCTTGGTATGCATGCTATTTATACAGGCCTTGAAGATTTAGGATTTAAAGCGCTTTATCCTATGCGCTACCGTGCTATTCGCTCCGCGGTAGAAAAATCACGCGGCAATCGCCGGGAATTAACGCAAAAAATTGAGCATGATTTAGAAAATGCCCTACAGCAGCTTAATATTCCTTATGAGCATGTGTTTGGTAGACAAAAACATTTATACAGTATTTATCGCAAAATGAAGCAAAAAAAGGCATCTTTTACCGAAATTACAGATGTTTTTGCTTTTCGAGTCATTACAGAAGACATTGATTCGTGCTACCGAGTTTTAGGAGCGCTACATCGAACGTACAAACCAGTTCCCCAGCGCTTTAAAGACTATATAGGAATTCCTAAGGCTAACGGTTATCAATCCCTCCATACTACCTTATTTGGCCCATACGGGGTACCGCTAGAAGTGCAGATTCGAACTCGAGAAATGGATAAAGTGGCAGATAATGGGGTAGCCGCACATTGGATTTATAAATCATCTGGTCTAGAAGTTAATGAAGCACAATTACGGGCCCGCGAATGGGTACAAGGATTACTAGAGATGCAGCGTAGCACAGGTAGTTCATTGGAATTTATTGAAAATGTAAAAATTGATTTGTTCCCGGATGAAGTCTATGTATTTACTCCCAAAGGTCATATTATGGAATTACCCAAAGGAGCAACGCCTGTCGATTTTGCTTACACTGTTCACTCTGATGTCGGTAATAGTTGCGTTGCCGCTAAGGTAAATCGCCGCCTAGTGCCTTTAAGTATGCCGTTAACCAATGGCCAAAAAGTCGAAATTATAACAGCGCCTGGCGCTAACCCTAATCCTGCTTGGCTTAATTTTGTAGTAACAGGTAAAGCACGTAGTAATATTCGTCATTTCTTAAAAAGTCAACAACATGCCGAGTCAATAAGCCTAGGGAAACGCTTGTTAGAGCAAGCATTAGCAAGTTTAGCAAGTGATTATGCCAAAGTTCCGCCAGAATCTCTGCATATGTTACTACAAGATTTAAACTATAAATCTGCGGATGAATTGCTCTATGCCATTGGCGTAGGTAATCAGATGCCTATGGTTATTGCTAAGCGCTTAGTTGTTAGCCAGGAAAATTCAGAACTTGATAAGACAATTAAGAGTGGCCCGTTAACTATTAAAGGCACCGAGGGCATGGTCGTTAATTTCGCGGATTGTTGTCAGCCTATTCCAGGCGATAAAATTGTCGGTCGTTTTGAGCAAGGTCGTGGTATTTTAGTACATGCAAGTGATTGCTCGCAAATAAAACACGTACGTAGCCCCGATCAATTCATTTCACTGCGTTGGGATGAACAAGTAGAAGGTGAATTTTGGGTAGATATTACTGTTGATGTAGCTAATCAACGTGGGGTTTTGGCAGCACTTGCAACGGCAATTTCAGAAGCTGATTCCAATATTGGTAATATTAATGTTGACCCACGGGATGGGCGACATAATGCCGTTACCTTTTCTATTAGTGTTCGTGATAGAAATCACTTAGCTCGCGTTATGCGCCGCCTACGCGCTAATAAAGTTGTGCTACGCCTTTATCGTAAAAAGCTGGGGGAATAATATGCAATCTATTTATACAAAATTAGCACCTGCTGCTATTGGCACTTATAGTCAAGCAGTTCGTGCGGGCAGTACTGTTTATCTATCAGGTCAAATTCCTTTAAATCCCGAAACCATGCACTTATGCAGTGAAGATATTCGTGAGCAAATTAAGCAAGTATTTGAAAATTTGTCGGCCGTTTGTCGGGCTGCAGGGGGCAGTTTAGCTGATTTAGCTAAACTAAATATATACTTAACTGATCTCACACACTTTCCTTTAGTTAATGAAATCATGAGTCAATATTTTTCTGAGCCCTTTCCAGCTCGCGCCGTGATTGGTGTTGCAGCCCTGCCTAAGGGTGCGCAAGTCGAGGTAGATGGTATACTTATCTTAGAACATATTAATTAGAAGGATGATTAGTGGATAATAATCAATACTCCCATAGCGGGCGTATCATGTTTATTATAATGTGGGTTTTTTTCTTCTTCTTATTAATTGTTTTTTTTTACTACGCTGACTCAGCAAGCGAAGGTTCCTATCATGTTCAAAATGGGACAGTTACCATTAAGCCTGATAGTAATGGTCATTATCGTATAGCAGGTTCAATTAATAGTGAAAAAGTAGAATTTATAGTTGATACAGGTGCTACTTTAGTTGCTATTCCACAAACACTTGCAAAACGCTTAGAGTTAAAGGGGCGTTATCCTATTTTATTACAAACCGCAAACGGTAATATATCGGGCTCCTTAACGCGTATTCAGAAGCTCACATTTGCTAATTTTAAGTTGTATAATGTAAAAGCAGTTATCATTCCTGGTAATGATGATACGATGGTTTTATTGGGGATGAATGTTTTAGAGCAATTTAATTTATCACAACAAAATAAGCAGCTAATCATAAAAAAATAAGCGCATTCATTGAATGCTAGGTGATAAAAAATAGTATAATTGCGAATTCTTATGAAGTAGGCTGTTTAAACATGAGTCTTATCACGTTAAACCAAGTCACATTAAACGTTGGTGGCAATAGATTATTAGATGTAGTTGACTGGCAGATTCAACCCAAAGAGCGCATTGCTTTAGTCGGTCGCAATGGCGCTGGTAAGTCATCATTATTAAAATTATTACAAGGTGAATTAGTTCCCGATTCAGGACACATCCATCAGTTAAGCGGTATCCGGATTGCTGGCTTAACGCAAGAAGTACCCCATGCAGAAGACGAAACGGTTTATCATTTTTTAGTTAAAAGCTTAGGTGAAGTAGGTAAGGTTTTAAACGAGTTTAAGCATTTATCGCAAAGCAATGACTCTAAAAAATTAGCGGCGTGCCAATTGGAAATGGATCGCCTCCATGCCTGGGATAGCTTACCTCGGGTTGAAATGATGGCAACGCGACTTGGGCTAGTCTCAGATGAGCGCATGAGTGATTTATCAGGCGGTATGAAGCGACGGGCACTACTTGCTGCCGCTTTAATCGCTGCTCCAGATTTGCTGTTATTAGATGAGCCAACTAACCATTTAGATATTAATTCTATTGAATGGCTGGAATCTTACTTAAAAAGCTACACAGGTAGTGTGCTGGTTGTCACCCATGATAGAGAATTTTTAAGCCAAGTGGCTAATCAAATTGTTGAAATCGATAGAGGTAAACTCTACACGCATCATTGTGACTATGATACCTATTTAAATAGGCGTGAAGCCATGCGCTTAACTGAGCAAAGGCATCATGACTTATTTGATAAACGTTTACAAGAGGAAGAAGCCTGGATTAGAACAGGCATTAAAGCACGCCGCACACGCAATGAGGGCAGAGTTCGCGCTTTAAAAGCCATGCGTGAAGAGTATAAAGCGCGCCGCGAGCAGCTTGGTCAAGTGAAGTCGAGGGCGCTAGATGTCTCTCGTTCAGGGGCGCTAGTCATTGAAGCAGAACATGTTAATTATGCTATCGATAATAACGTGTTGTTGCGGGATTTTTCCTTGTTATTAACACGGGGTGCTAAATTAGGTATTTTAGGCCCTAATGGCTGTGGTAAAACCACGTTAGTTCGCCTGCTATTAGGGGAGTTAGAGCCACAATCAGGTACGATTCGCCGTGGCAGCCAAGTAGATATCGCCTATTTTGATCAGCTGCGTCGGCAACTGGATGAAAACCAAACCGTGATGGCTAACGTCAGTGACGGTTCAGATTATGTCACTATCAATGGCAAGCAAAAGCATGTTGCTAGTTATTTGCGTGAATTCTTATTTCCAACAGAGCGTTTTAACCAAGCAGTTCATACCCTTTCTGGCGGTGAAAGAAATCGCTTATTGCTCGCTAAGCTTTTCGCAAAACCTGTCAACTTATTAGTCATGGATGAACCAACAAACGACTTAGACATTGAAACGTTGGAATTATTAGAAAGTATCTTGATTGACTATAAAGGCACCTTATTACTGATTAGCCATGATCGGGAATTTATTAATCAAGTGGTGACCAGTGTGCTGGTATATGAAGGGCCCGGGCAATTTAACGAGTATGTTGGTGGCTATGATGATTATCGTATTCAACAAAAGAAACAGCAGCGCGAACAGCCAATTACAGCTAAAGTATCCAAAGATACCCAAGCGAAACCAAAAAAATTATCTTTCAATGAGCAGCGAGAATTGGCGCAATTACCACAAAAAATTGAACAATTAGAAGAAAAGATTGCACAATTACAAGAGCAAATGTCATTACCCGATTTTTATCAGCAAAATGCTCAAACAATAGCCAAGCATGGCCAGCAGTTACAAGAAGACGAAGATGTATTAAAACAACTGTACGAGCGCTGGGAAGCCCTAGAAGAGAAGGGATAGGTGTATGCTTACGCTTATAGGAATCATTATCTTAGCTTCTATCATTGTCTTCTTCTCCAAAGAATTTGGCGAATTTATTGAAAAACTAATGGACATTAGGGGGGTTGCAATCTTTTTACCCCTAGCATTGGCATCGTTAGTAATAATTTATTATGAAGCTTGGATTTTATGGGGATTATTATTTGTAAAAATTGGCCTACACAGCGCGGCTTCTTGGCTAGCTTCTATTTTACCTTTTCAGTCCGGCCAACAAGGCATTGCCACCTTTATTTTAATTTATTTGATTACCCTAATTCCAATTACCATTCTTTTTTTCCAAAAAAAGAAAAAGCCTTTTTTTTATAACCCTAGGCTTTGGATAATAACCGCTTTAATTTGGATCTTATTAATTATCACGTTAACCGTTGGATTTTATTAAAAATGGCTACAATTTGCCCACTTTAAGCTATAGTTTAAATAGATAAAATGAAAGATTGCTAGCTCATTTGTTTTAAGTCAGTAATTATAATAATTTGTAGGCGCAAGGTGCCTATTAAAATCTGAATGGATACCGCGGTCAAGCCGCGGTATTTCGTCGGGTGGGGTAAGGAAGGTAGGTTGGCTAAACCAAGTGAAAACCTGGGTTTTGGGCCGCAGGCCCTGCACTCAGGCTATATTTGTGCGGATATGTAAATACCATAATTAAAACCATGATATTTTAAATTAGGGTAAGATAGATAACTGGATACCGCGGTCAAGCCGCAGTAAGTTGATGAAAAAGATAAGAAATGTAGCCTGGGTGCAACGAAGTGAAACCCAGGTTTCGGCCCTGCGGTTTAAACCCAGGCAATATTTATGCGAAGATTTGAATAATATGGTCGAAGCCATGATATTGCAAGGTGGGATAAGAGAGATAAAAAAACAACGGCTTACCATGGCTCGACCGCGGTATCCAAAGTGGTAAATGTTAAAAAAGCAAGGAGGCATGGGTAAGTCTTAAGGACAGCTTAAGTTTTTAAGTTTAAAATATAGGTAGTATAGTTATTGGAGTATTGTCCATGTCTCATAATGTAGATCTCTTAAGGAAGCTTGCAGAACCAAAATTTTTAGATAAACAAGGAGCTCAAGCTGCGTTAGACGCAGTCCTTGCTAAAGATCCAGCAAATCTATCGGAGTTAAGAAAAGGTTTTGCAGACCATAAGGCTTTTTGGGCTACTGTATTTGAGCCAGCTTTACCGCTAGATGACATAAAAGATAATGACTCATTTTTGAATGGAGCTACTACGACAACAGCTCTAGTCCAAAGCATTGCCCATAATCGAGCCAAACTAGGACTACGCACAGCCACGACAGCCGTCTTAGAAGGCATCATTACCGCTGATGAAAATGGTGTTAGAGGCAAATTTTTTAACGATCCGGCTACAAAGGCGATCGGTGGTGCTCAGCTAGTGACAAGATTAACAGGTAAAACAGCTAGCCAAGAAATTATTGAGAACACGGCTGCACAAGATATTCAAATAGAAGCCCAATACCAACTCCTTAGTAAAAGAATTAAAGCAATTCAAAAAGATCAACAACTTAATCCAGAACCTGCTGGAAAGTATTTTGCAGACATATTTCAGGCATTAAACAGCGGAGATGATGCTAATTTTCAAGCCAAGCTTAATAGTTTAAATGACCCTGCTGACCCGCGTCTACGTGCCTACCCTCAATTTTCTCCTTCTGTTGTTGGTAAAATGACTAAAGCTAATGTCGGCGCACGAATTAAAAATGAAATTGCCTTAGAAAATTTTCGCAGAAATATAGGGCTTATTGATGATTTCATAAAAAATAATCTTGATGATATCCCTACAACTTTAAATAAAGATCTAACTAAGCCAGCTACATTAACTGAATTTACCCAAGGTCTACCTCCTTCTTATCGAGGATTAACACTAACTGCCGAAGAAGCTAAACCTTTCAAAGAAATCTTAGGTGAACGTTATTTAATAGAGCACGTAATAGCCTCAAAAGATAAAGATGGGTTAGAGCGGCTTATTAAAACAACAGACCTTATTGGGCTAAGAAATGCACTTGGAAATGTCAGTACCGATTCCTATCTAACGACCGCAGTTCATCAAGGCAATGCAGCTAAATTGCGAGAAGAAGCAGCAAGTCGCTTACTTATTGAACGCATTCAAGAAATTGACGATGAAGACGCCTTAAAAGCATTAAGGGATGTGAGGAACACAAGTAATTTAGAGGATGTTTTAGAGAAACACGGCATATTAAATCTAGATGGAACTGATAATGCTGCTATACGAGAAGCGTTTAAAGGACACTCGTTAGGCAATGTTATCGCTGCTGCACATGTTCGCTTGTCCCTGCTAAAAAGTAATGATATTGCCAAATTAAAGACAGTAATCACTGAGCCTTCTGCAGATCCGATGGCATTTGCACAAAACTTCATTACAAGATTTCCTATGCAAGGGCGAGCACTCCCCTCAGGTGTAGATGTAAGCATCCTAACAAACTATTTTAAAAACTCAAACAACGTACTACAAGCACGCAGACAAGCGCTGCTTAGTGCGGCTAAAGCGAAATTTGAGTCACGAGAGGTTACAGCAGATGGGCTTGACGCTGCAATTCCAAAGAAGATAGATGAAATAGACAAGTTTTTAGCTTTTACTGCAAAGAGTTTAGGGCTTAGTTTAGACCAAATTCAGGACTTGTTGGATTCAAAGGAGAAGGAGCAATTTAGGGGCAAGCCGGAATTACTTAGTCGTAAATTAGTTGCCTATGCAGCTGCAGCTCAAAATATCAAGTATTATGAAGAGCGCAATTTAAATAACAATTCGGATTATAATGAAATTATTGCAGACATTAATAAATTACACTCGACCCCAGGTTTTTATTTAGTACCTCTTTCTGATCTAGAAAAAGATGATCTCGCTGTCCGCTTAACTGCAATCATAATCAAACAAAATCTTGATAGTAAAAAAGATGAATTACAAACGCTTAGCACGGCAAATTCAATACAGGAATTTAAGGATGCTTTAACTGAGCTTAAAATCACTAATCACACATGGGTCAATGAAAAAACCATGGAATCTGTGCAAAAAGCAGCAGTCCAAGGTGTAATTTCTCAGAAAATTCAAAGTATAACTAAGCTTAATGATAGCGCTTACCCTGCATTAAACGATTTTATTAAAACGCTATCGTTGAAGCATCACAAGGAATTATTGCAGCCTGATTTCTTAAACCAATTACTAGCTAGTAGAGACGTTGACGATATTAAAGCGCGGTTGCACTGCAAGCGTGCTGATGCTAAGAAAATTTTAGGTGATTTCAAAAATATTGATCGGATAAATAGCATACAGAATCCAGCGATCGCAGCACAGCTTCTCAAGATGCCTAATATCCCTTTTTTAACTAAGACTCAAGTTAACGCTATTAATGAACGATTAGCAGAAAAAGATCCAGCCGCAGCGGGAGCTTCTTTTAGTAGAAAGCTTCAATTTGACGGCAGTTATAATTCCGATTTAAACGCGCTATTTGGGGGCCTGGGTTTAAGTGATACGGTCGAGCGCTCTATTAAGAACGCCCTAAAAAAACCAGGTGTTCCGTTAGAGGTTTCTAATAATCGTAAGTTTAATTTTCACCTAGCAGCTTATAATCATACGAATGCTGGTCAAAGTATGTTAGCGAAAAGTAACCGCGCTGTCATAAACTTTCTACAAACCTTAGAAAAAGGCGATCAGTTTAAAAAGAATGACATACCAATTATTTTAGGTCATTTTCGGCAGGCAACTTCACGAGAAAAATTAATTGAAGATATTAAGACTATGGGTCTGCCTCGCGTTACTTTCGATTCCCTTGAAAAAGAAATAAACACCAGACGATTTGAAGAATTTAAGCGCAACTTCAAAAAAGCGAACCTACTTGAGGATATTAAAGACACGACTAAGGCAGATCCCAAGTTTGATACTTTAGATGCCTCAGTAAAAGAAGTAAAAGACCTGTTTAGCAAAATTTCTAGAAGTTCAAGTCGAATTCGTGAAGACTTAGATGCACTAGGCCGGCTGGATGTCATGGAATGGTTAAATCCGGCCTTTCAAGCCTCGGTGGCCCAATATGCTCATGAAATGCTACCTAAAATGCAAGAGCTAGCTCAAGGCTGTGATGTCTTAGTGACACAATTACAGCACCAATATGACACTATTAATAAAGAACTTAATGACTTACCTACAAAAAAAGAGATCGATAATGAACTAAGTCATGGATTAGAATATTTAACAAATCCAGTCCATAAAAAAAGAGTAGATGAACTTGAGAAAAAAATTGCAGAGTTAACTCAATTACGAGCTGACATTGAAAAAAACCTCGACAGGTACAAAAAAGTTCAAAGAATGCTCAATGGTGATCCAGATGGCAATGAGTTCATACAAAAAGGCGCCTTAAAAGTCTTAGAAGAAGCTAAAGACGTGAAGCATTCGGTACAATTCTTATCTTATAAGAGTGCCTACACAGACTATCCTATGTCTGAATTAAAAAATCATTTAGGTTCCACATGGAAAGGTAAGGATGTAGATGATCATATTTCCCGCATATCATCAGCATCAGTGCCGGCAAACGGCAAGCAACCAACCTATGAATTAGTAAAAAAAGTGGCTGATGGTGAGTTTCGTGAGCACACCATTGGCACAGGAAAAGCCAAGGGCTTATTTATTGAGCAACGCAGTGCTCAAGACATGGCTACTAAACGAGAAAAGGATGGTTCTTACTCTGTTAATCCCAGCGTATCTATCTTAATGACCCAGTTTCCTGCTAAGGAAATCGTGCCAGGTACAACAGACAAAGAAACAGCGGAATCGCAACAGGCACGAATAACTTATGGTTTTGCTGTGGCCAACCAAATTCTGTCAACTTTAAATGGCCGCGCGCCGACAGCTGATAATCCTATTGTTTTAAAAGGTCTAGATTCATGCTCAAAAGAGGAATTACCTTATGTCTGGACAGCATTGATGCTGATAGGTAAGGAAAATCCGCACCTGAGATTTGGTAAAGAAGCCATTGTAGTAAGATGCCCTTATTTTGATCCTCATAACGAACTGAACTTTGTAGGTAGGTTTTCTGGTGAATCTCACTTTAAAAAAGTATTTGAGCCAAATAAAACAGTTTATAAAGATTTGTTAAATCAAATGACTGATTATCAAGCAGATAAATCGCACACGTATGAGGCGAAGAAAAAACAAGTGGCAAGAGCGGTTAGCACGGTTAAGGATGAATTTAAAGATGAAAGTACGGGTAATGCACTGACTAGATTATTTAAAACTAAATTTCAGTCTACTATTAAAGAAAGTGCAGAAAAAAATGAGGCCAAGGAGCAGGATCCACAAGCAACAAAACGTATGAAATTAAGTTAATAGCAACCGTTGCTTAAGGCTTTGACTTGAAAATAGAGGGTATCGATCGCCGCTATCATTATCCCAATGTTACTTTAGAAAATGTAAAAAGCATCTAGACTAAAAGTAAATGAAGTCAATTAATTAAAAATGATAAGGCAGGTTAGTCCTGCCAAACTTACCTTAATGAAAGGCCAGTATGAACAATAACAATAAACCAATAGGCGTTTTTGATTCAGGGATGGGTGGTTTAACCGTTCTTAGAGCCCTTAAAAAAAGGCTACCCAATGAGTCTTTCATCTATCTTGGTGATACAGCCCGTCTTCCATATGGCACAAAAAGCCCGGATACTGTGCAGCAATACGCGCTACAAATGGCGCGCATCCTAATTGAAAGAGAAATTAAGGCCTTAGTCATCGCTTGTAATACAGCAACGACTGCGGCTTTGCCGCATTTACAGCAGTTACTGCCTGAAATACCAGTTGTTGGTGTAGTCAAGCCAGGCGCTACAGCTGTAGTTGCCGCAACTAAAAATCAAGCCGTTGCAGTACTCGCTACTGAAACCACTATTGCTTCCAATGCTTACCAGCGCTTAATTAGTGAGCAATTGCCCCAGGCAACCATCAGTGTTCGTGCATGCAGTGTACTAGTTGCGTTAGCAGAAGAAGGCATGATTGCGAATGCGGTTGCTCGTGAAGCACTGCATTTTTATTTGTCAGAATTTCAACAGGAAGACACGTTATTATTAGGCTGTACGCATTTTCCCGTGTTTAAGCCACTTTTAACGACGATGCTGCCTGAGACTGTCGCTATTGTTGATTCAGCCGATGCAACGGCAAGTGCTTTATATGATGCCTTAGGCAAAGAGCAGTTGTTTAATTTATCCTCTGATAAAGCATCGAGTATTCATTATTTAGTGACTGATTCGGTAGGACGCTTCCAGCGGGTAGGTGAGATTTTTTTAGGTGAGACGCTAGCCAGCGAACAAATTGAACTGGTTGATGTTTACACCTATGCCAGCGTTTAGGGTAATTTTTAAATCAAGACTCTTCTGTTTGAGCAATAATCTTCTTATGACGGGCTGATTGATGCCGCGCGCGCATTTCCACGTCAATGTAGCGATCGGTTGTAGCGCTGGTGCTGTGACCCGCATCGTCGCGTACATGCTCACGAGGGCGCATTTTTACATCTTCAGAAATCCCCGTATGCCTAAGCCAGTGCACGGTCGCTGCATTAAGATTATCGGCTTCCTCATTATGCCCATTATGGCGCAATGAATCAGCCGCTAAGTCAAAACATCGCTGTACCAGCCGTCTTATAGGCGCTGTATCACTCATGGGCCCTGTACCGCGTAATTTAGGCAATAACAGCGTTGTATCGCCAGGTGAGGGCAAGGGCGTTAGGCTTAAAAAGAGACGCCAACGTGTTAAGCTCGCAAGCATGTCATCGCTGACTGCAACTTGGCGCTCTTTATTGCCTTTGCCAACCGTAGTAAACCACCAGGCGCCACTACTGTCTTTAGAAAAATTATTCATAGTGGGTATCCAGCGCTCATGAGCCACTAATTCTGAAATACGCAAATACATACCAAATAGCATGCTTAAAATAAAGCGCGTACGCTCATGCATCATTGGATGGTCCTCTGCTAATGTCTCTGCTGCTTTTAAAACAGCGTCCCATTGCAATAAGCTTAAACGACGCACCGGAGGGCTTTGTTGGCGTTTACGAATAAATTTGCTTTTCTGGCGTATCAAAGCAACTGGGTTAGTCAGTAAATATTCTTCAGCAATTAAAAAATTAAAATAGGTACTTAAAATAGCAAAAATTTCTTGGATAGCGCCTTGTGATAAACTAAATTGCTCAAGTGTAGGCAGGTTACCTTGTTTTCTTGATGATTTACTAATCGTGACGACAAAGGGCCGCCAAGCTTCATTGGGAATGCGCAAGCCTTCTTTTTCAATAAAGCGTGGTACTTTTTTTAAACTGATCCAAGTCTGCGGCGGGTTTTGGCAAAAGCGAATAAATTGTTCGATATCATCGCGTCTTAACTCGCTTAACGTCGTTTTTTTAATCAACCAACACCACTGCAAAAGCCTTTCCACTTCACGCCGATAACTATTAAAAGTGCCAAGGCTGCCTGAATAACTTTTAAGAAATTCCAAAGTACGCAGAAAGTCTTCCCTAAATTCTTCACCTGGCAAGATTGCATGCTGCTGATTTTTATGCAGATGATTTAGGTTATCAAAAATCGGTAGAAGTTGGATTTTCATTTTTACTGCTTGTTATTATTACAATTTAATACCTGAATTTGAGCATTTATGGATACCGCGGTCAAGCCGCGGTAATTCGTTTTTCTTTTTTAGCAATACCTAAAAACCTAAAAAACCCGAAATACCGTGGCTTGACCATGGTATCCATACCTATCTTGCGTCTCCATCAGGTATTTAAAAAGGTGTAGCTTGAGTGCAAAGGCCCGTAGCCTGGGTTTTGCGTCGTTTCACCTAAGCCACATTAGCGCGCCCTCAGTGGATACCGTGGTCAAGCCACGGTAATTCGTTTTTCTTTTTTAGCAATACCTAAAAACCTAAAAAAAACCCGAAATACCGTGGCTTGACCATAGTATCCATACCTATCTTGCGTCTCCATCAGGTATTTAAAAAGGTGTAGCTTGAGTGCAAAGGCCGTAGCCTAAGTTTTGCGTCGTTTCACCTAAGCCACATTAGTGCGCCCTCAGTGGATATCGTGGTCGAGCCACAGTAATTCGTTTTTCTTTTTTGGCAATACCTAAAAACCTAAAAAAAACCCGAAATACCGTGGCTTGACCACGGTATCCATACCCATCTTGCGTCTTCATGAGGTATTTAAAGTATTTATTGAATTATTTCATAGTAAAGATCATGCCAATTAGGATTCATCGTTTCGATTAATTCTATCTTCCATTGTCTTTTCCATTCTTTTAAGCGTTTCTCGCGTGCAGCAGCAGTTTGGATATCATGAAATATTTCATAATAAACTAATTGAGAAACATTGTATTTCGCTGTAAAGCCGGGGGCCAATTTGTTTTTATGTTCCCAAATACGCTTAATAATATTTGTGGTGAGCCCAATGTAGAGAGTGCCGTACCGTTGATTAGCGAGAATATAGACGTAGCTTACTTTCATTTTTTTCTAATTCGTATCATCTCAGCGAGTGTGCTCATTGCATGGTAAAAAAATAGAACCATTATTTAAAGGTAAATCACTCTATATTAACTAGATTATAAAAATTAATTTGCATAAGTTATTGACCTGCAAGAGCGCACCGAGTATTATTTGCGCTCTGTCCTAGGACGGGTCTTCGGGGTGTAGCGCAGTTTGGTAGCGCGCCTGCTTTGGGAGCAGGATGTCGGGGGTTCGAATCCCTCCACCCCGACCAATATAATTGCGCCCGTAGCTCATTTGGATAGAGCATCGGCCTTCTAAGCCGAGGGTAGCAGGTTCGAGTCCTGCCGGGCGTGCCAGCCTTTGTGCAGTATTCAATTGTATATAATAAGTGAATTTTAAGTTATAGTTATGGTGAGCGTAGCTCAGTTGGTAGAGCCCCGGGTTGTGATCCCGGTTGTCGTGGGTTCGAGTCCCATCGTTCACCCCATGTTTCAGATTATCAATCTTCTGTGCTTTGCATTTTGCTTAACTCTTTACAAAGCCACTATACTGTTTGATAATTCCACCCTGCTTGCGAAAGTGGCGGAACTGGTAGACGCGCTGGATTTAGGTTCCAGTGGGGTAACCCGTGAGAGTTCGAGTCTCTCCTTTCGCACCATTCATGACAATTTCCAAGAGGTGACTAGATGCAAGTTTCTGTTGAGACCTTGAACGGTTTGGAACGTAAGGTAACAGTTTCGGTACCTACCGAGAAAGTTGAAGAGGAAGTTAATCTTCGCCTTCGCTCATTAGCCCGTAAAGTAAAAGTGGCTGGCTTTCGGCCTGGCAAAGTCCCTATGAACATTGTCCAAAGCCGCTATTCTGATAGCGTTCGAGAAGAGGTCGCACGGGAAATGGTCCAGTCAACTCTATATGAGGCGTTACAAAGCAATGAATTAATCCCTGCTGGCGCACCGTATATTGAACCTGAACAATTAGAATCGGGTAAAGATTTTCGTTATAGCGCTATCTTTGAAATATTTCCTGAAATTAAAATTAAAGAATTAGAAAATCCTAAAATTGAACTGGTTCGTGCTGAAGTTAAGGACAGCGATGTGCAAGCCATGCTGGATAAGCTGCGCGAGCAAAATAAAGAGTGGCAAGAAACCTCAAAGCCTGCAGCCAAGGATGATAAAGTCGTCATCGATTTCGAAGGATTTTTAGATGATAAACCTTTCGACGGTGGCAGTGCTAAAGATTACGAATTAATCCTTGGCTCTAACTCAATGATTCCTGGATTTGAAGACCAAATCATTGGTGGAAACGTTGGTGAACCTTTCGACATAAAAGTTAAATTTCCTGAAAGTTATAACCACCAAGATTTAGCTGGTAAAGAAGCTCTATTTAAAATTACTATTAAAAAAGTATTAACAGGCGAGCTACCTGAACTAAATGATGAGTTTGCTGAAAAATTTAATATTAAAGAAGGTGGATTAGAGGCATTAAGAAAAGATATCAAAGAAAACATGGCGCGTGAACTTGAGCGGCGTGTGAATTCTATGAATCGGGAACGTATTTTTGATAAATTATTGGAAATCAATCAATTTGATTTACCAAAAGCATTAGTTGATCAGGAAATTGAGCATTTAAAACATGATATGTATCATCGCTTATTTGGTCATGAACATTCAGATAATGAACAAATACCAGATTTCCCTAGAAATCTTTTTGAAAAACAAGCTAACCGTCGTGTCCATCTTGGTTTATTGTTGTCTGAATACATCAAGCAACATAAATTAGCCGCTAACAAAGAGCGGGTTGATGCAATGATTGATAAGCTAGCTAAGGCTTATGAAAAACCTGAAGAGCTTCGTAACTGGTATTACAGTAAGAAAGAAAACTTAGCTGAGATTGAAGCGTTAGTAACGGAAGAGTTGGTAGCTGAGAAGATTAGTGAACATGCTAAAATTATAGAAAAAGATCAAAGCTATGATGAAGTCATGAATTCTCAAGCTAATCAAAAGGAAGAGGAAGAAGGTGTCTCCCAAGAGGAAAAGGGTGAATAACATGAATCATTTCAATACACCAATTAAAAATGCCAGTGGCCTTGTGCCAATGGTTATCGAGCAAACTTCTCGTGGTGAGCGTTCTTATGATATCTACTCTCGCCTGCTAAAAGAGCGAATTATTTTTCTTTTAGGTGAAGTAGAAGATCATATGGCTAATTTAGTTGTTGCTCAACTATTGTTTTTAGAGTCTGAAAACCCTGAAAAAGATATATTTTTATATATCAATTCGCCTGGCGGTGTGGTAACAGCAGGGTTAGCCATTTACGATACAATGCAATTTATTAAGCCTGATGTAAGTACTTTATGTATTGGGCAAGCGGCAAGCGCGGCAGCGTTATTACTTTGTGCTGGTGCTGATGGCAAGCGTTTTTGTTTGCCTAATTCGCGGGTTATGATTCATCAGCCATTAGGTGGTTATCGTGGGCAAGCAACGGATATTGAAATCCATGCTCGAGAAACCTTAGCTATAAGAGAGCGCTTAAATAGTATTATGGCTAAACATTGTCGCAAGACGCCTGATCAAATTATGCGCGATACTGAGCGTGATAACTTTATGAATGCCACACAAGCGCAAGAGTATGGCCTAATTGATCAAGTTCTTTATGATCGTGCAAGTTTAGCCTAATTGGGCTAAACCTTGCTATAATGCTAATTGCTGGAAATAAAATAAGACATTTACTAAACTTTAACGTTTACTTGTAGCAAAGTAAAAGACTTCAGTTTAAACAATGTCTATAATGATTTCTGGCATAGTTTATTTGCCTAACATTTGTTATCCTAGTCATCGGATCCTAAAAATAGTTAGGTCAGAAAAATGAACTATTTACTGAACATGTGACAAAACAATTCGAAAATGCGCATTTTAGGATTTAATTGCGGTAAGCCATTTTGATAGTTTAGTTTTAGAGGCAACTTAAACGTGGTGTAACTCTAAGTCCAAAAACGATGTTTCAAAATAATACTAAGAAAATCAAACGTTAAATAAAGGAAACTAAGCGATTTAAACATAGTTGCTCAATTTAATAAAAATCAAATTTATTATAGTTAATTGAATTTATAGAAGTTCAGAGAAGGTATGAGCAACCTGCTTAGTTGAGAGTTATACTTAGCAAGAAAGATTAAATTTATTTTTTACATTGCTTGTATATGTTTGGCAGTAAGAAAGGGGTTGATAAATGAGTAAAACAAGTAGAGGCGATGGTGACAAAGTCTTGTATTGTTCGTTTTGTGGCAAGAGTCAGCATGAAGTAAAAAAGTTAATTGCTGGGCCTTCAGTATTTGTTTGTGACGAATGCGTTGAACTTTGTAATGACATTATTCGCGAAGAAAATCAAGAAACTACCGAAAATACTCAAACTCGTTTGCCCACACCGCGAGAAATAGCAAGTTTTCTTGATGAATACGTGATTGGCCAGCCACATGCAAAAAAAGTACTCTCAGTGGCAGTTTATAATCACTATAAGCGCCTGCAACATAAAACCGAAGACGGTATTGAATTAGGAAAAAGTAATATTTTACTTATTGGACCAACAGGTAGTGGTAAAACGTTATTAGCACAAACTTTAGCACGCTTGTTAAATGTACCCTTTACCATGGCAGATGCAACAACACTAACTGAAGCAGGCTATGTAGGCGAGGACGTAGAAAATATTATTCAGAAGTTATTACAGAAATGTGATTATGATGTTGATAGGGCGCAGCAAGGTATTGTCTATATTGATGAAATAGATAAAATTTCGCGTAAATCAGATAACCCATCGATTACTCGCGATGTATCAGGTGAAGGTGTGCAACAAGCCCTATTAAAATTAATAGAAGGAACGATTGCATCAGTACCGCCACAAGGTGGTAGGAAGCACCCGCAACAAGAATTTTTACAAGTTGATACCTCTAATATATTATTTATCTGTGGCGGTGCTTTTGCAGGTCTTGAAAAAGTAATTCGTGAGCGTAGTGATAAATCAGGCATTGGTTTTGCAGCGCAGCTTAAAAATCAAAAAGATACCAAAGAAAATGAAAAAGTTTTAGAATTATTAGAATCAGACGATTTAGTAAAATATGGATTAATTCCTGAGTTTGTAGGCCGTCTACCGGTGATTACAACCTTAAAAGAACTCGATGAAGAAGCATTAATCGATATTTTAACTAGACCTAAAAATGCTTTAACTAAGCAATTCTATGCTTTATTTAAAATGGAAGGTGTAGAGCTTGAGTTTAGAGAAGAAGCATTGCGACAAATTGCGCAAAAAGCATTAGCAAGAAAAATAGGAGCACGTGGATTGCGTGCAATACTTGAAAATATTCTTTTAGACACCATGTATGATCTGCCCTCTTTAGAAGGCATTAAGAAAGTGGTAATCGATGAAAATGTAATCACCAGTTCTGGGAAGCCTTTATTAATTTTTGATGGTGATGAAATAAAGCAATCTGCTGCTGGCGGCGAATAGAGCTACTTCATTAATTTGTGGTGGCTAAAAAGCTGCCGCAATTTGTTTGCGCTATGCAGGCTTTTCCAATTACTCCAATATAAGCTGTAAGAAAGATGTCGTTATTATTATAGATAAGCGTTTGATATTTTACATAAAATGCTTAAAGATAAGTTTATGTGAATGTAAACTATCTAAAAGATAGAGAATATCCAATGGGATTATCGTATGTGATTAAGGACTTATTATGTCTAACAAAAGTGAATTAATGACAAATGAAGGTGATATTCAATCACCTTTACCGGTTTTACCTTTAAGAGATGTTGTTGTTTATCCGCATATGGTTATCCCTCTTTTTGTTGGCCGTGAAAAGTCAATTAAAGCGTTAGAAGCCGCCATGGTGGAAAACAAGCAAATTTTTTTAGTTGCTCAGCGAAAATCAGCACATGATGATCCTTCTGCAGAGGATGTCTATACTGTTGGTACTATATCAAGTGTACTGCAATTACTAAAATTACCCGATGGAACGGTTAAAGTCCTCGTTGAAGGTGAACGCCGCGCACATGCTAAGCATTATTCTGTAGAAAAGGGCTATCTTGAGGCCTTTTTAGAAGCCGATGACGAAGTGAATGAAGCATTAACTTCGCAAGAGATTGAAATTTTAATGCGCTCATTAATGTCGCAATTTGAACAATATATCAAGTTAAATAAAAAAATACCCCCTGAAGTTTTAGGATCATTAGCAAGCATTGAAGAGCCAGGCAGATTAGCGGATACCATTGCGGCTCATTTAAGTCTTAAAGTCGAAGACAAGCAAGAAGTGTTAGAAATTAAAGATGTAGGCGCAAGACTTGAGCGTTTAATGGCTGCCTTAGAAGGTGAAATTGATCTACTGCATGTAGAAAAACGCGTTCGTGGGCGAGTTAAGCGCCAAATGGAAAAGAGCCAACGCGAATATTATCTCAATGAGCAAATGAAGGCCATTCAGAAAGAATTAGGTGAACTTGGTGGTGAAGAAGGCAATGAAATTGAGCAAATGGAAAGCTCTATTAATAAAGCGGGTATGCCAAAAGAGGCCAAAGAGAAAGCATTATCTGAATTGCAAAAATTAAAAATGATGTCACCTATGTCCGCAGAGGCAACTGTTATCCGGAATTATTTAGACTGGATGCTTACTGTGCCATGGAAGAAGAAAAATAAAATTCAATTTGACTTAGAGAAAGCGGACAAATTACTGGATAAAGAGCATTACGGGCTTGAAAAAGTAAAAGCACGAATTACCGAATATTTAGCGGTTCAGCAGCGTGTGAAACGTGTTAAAGGCCCTATTTTATGCCTAGTTGGTCCTCCAGGCGTAGGTAAAACGTCATTAGGTCAATCCATTGCTAATGCCACAGGCAGAACGTTTATTCGAATTGCCCTAGGTGGTGTACGCGATGAAGCAGAGATACGGGGTCATCGCCGTACGTATATTGGTTCAATGCCTGGAAAGATTATTCAGAAACTTTGTAAAGCAGGGGTGAAAAATCCTCTGATTATGCTTGATGAAGTGGATAAAATGGCCATGGACTTTCGAGGCGATCCGGCATCTGCTTTATTAGAAGTACTTGATCCTGAACAAAACCATACCTTTAGCGATCATTACCTAGAAGTTGATTATGATTTAAGCGATGTCATGTTTATTGCTACTGCTAACTCATTAGAAATTCCAGCACCATTATTAGATAGAATGGAGGTAATCCGTCTTCCTGGTTATACCGAAGATGAAAAAGTTAATATTGCTGAAACGTATCTTGTACCTAAACAGATTGTATTAAATGGCTTGAAGAATGATGAAATCACTTTCAGTGAAGGTGCTATTCATGAAATTATACGCCACTATACACGTGAAGCAGGGGTACGAAATTTAGAGCGCGAAATTGCAAGTATTTGCCGGAAGGTCGTAAAGGAAATTTTAACTAGCAAACGCACTAAAAAAATTACAATTACCCGCAATAATGTAGAAAAGTACTTAGGTGTAAAAAGATTCCGCTATGGGCTTGCAGAACAATATGATCAAGTTGGTCAAGTCACGGGCTTAGCCTGGACGAGCGTAGGTGGTGAGCTGTTGATTATCGAAGCATCAATGATGACAGGTAAAGGTAAAACTACCCATACTGGCCAATTAGGGGAAGTGATGCAAGAGTCAATACAAGCGGCTATGACTGTTGTGCGCGGACGCTCAAAATCATTGCATATACCAGATGATTTCTATGATAAGAAAGATTTTCATATTCATGTTCCAGAAGGAGCGACCCCAAAAGATGGTCCAAGCGCCGGGATAGGTATGTGCACAGCCCTTGTATCAGTACTTACCCAAATTCCTGTACGGGCAGATGTAGCCATGACAGGCGAAATTACCTTACGGGGCCAAGTATTGCCTATTGGTGGTCTAAAAGAAAAATTATTGGCGGCTCACCGCGGCGGTGTTAAGCATGTAATTATCCCTGATGAAAATAAAAAAGACTTAGATGAAATTCCAGATAATGTGTTGCGTAAATTGAAAATACACCCAGTAAAAACCATTGATGAGGTTTTAGGAATTGCGTTGCGCGAAAATCCATTTCATAAAGAGAGTAATTTGACTGAAAATGAAACAGTAACAGCAAAATCAAGCGAAAAAAATGAAAATAATGATTTACAGGATCATTAATACCGGGTATATTTCACACCGTTGCCGCTGATATGACTGCATACTAGCGGGGTTTCAAGGATGTGACTGTGACTGCTTGACTGAGGTTAATGATTTTGATTAAATCATCTCTTCAAGAAAAGGATGAATAACTGGATAGGGGAAACGATGAATAAGAGTGAATTGGTAGATGCAATTGCAAGCGGAACAGGCTTAACAAAAGCTGATACAAGCCGTGTTCTTGAAATGTTTATGTTAACTGTGACAGACGCTCTTAAGGGCGGCGATCAAGTTGTGTTACCAGGCTTTGGATCTTTCTCAACTGGTAATCGTTCTGAAAGAGAAGGAAGAAACCCACAAACGGGTGAGAAAATTAAGATTAAAGCATCTCGAGTTGCCAGGTTCAAAGCTGGTAAATCTCTTAAAGAAGCTGTACAGGAAGCGTGATTTACCGGGTGCTTAGCTCAGCTGGGAGAGCATCGCCCTTACAAGGCGAGGGTCGTAGGTTCGATCCCTACAGCACCCACCAAGAATTGGAGTGGTAGTTCAGTTGGTTAGAATACCGGCCTGTCACGCCGGGGGTCGCGGGTTCGAGCCCCGTCCACTCCGCCAAGTTAACGCGCCCTAGGGCGCGTTTTTTTTACCTGCTACGCTTACTTTTATTTTCTTAATAATTTACTATTACTGATTAAGCATTATTGTGGTACGTTAGCTTAATAAGAAATAAACGATGTAGAAAAGGAATTCCTAAGACTTAAAAAATTGTCTAGTGAATTGTTTTAATAGTCAAAGGTGAGCATAAGGCAGAGGCCTAATGTTTGTATCAATTATGGAACTTTAGAATATGTTGCAGAAGCTAAACGAACGCATACAAGGTGTCATAGCTTGGGTAGTTATTATTCTTATAGCAGTAACCTTTACTCTGTTTGGAGTTGATTATTACATGCAGTCACACCACGTGTCAGATGCAGAAGTGACAGTTAATGATCAGCCTATCAGTAAACAAGCATTTGAAGTAAACTATCGAAGAGCACGTCAGCAGCGCGATCCTGCTCAGATGACAGCAGCTAGCGAATCAGCATTAAAAAAACAAGTCTTAGAGGATATGATCGTAAATGAGGTAAGCGTTCAGGCAGCAAGAAATAATGGCTTTGAGGTAAGCTCTGCGCAAGCGAATGCTGCAATTGTTAGTATCCCCCAATTTCAACAAGACGGTCATTTTTCTGCAGAACGTTATCAGCTTACCTTAAGCGGCGCTATGTTCACGCCAGAGTCATTTCAAAAAGAAGTCAGGCAAGGTATGCTATTAAATCAGCAACGCTTTGCATTTATTGGTAGCGCATTTGCTATACCTGCAGAAATTAAACGCTTCGTAAAGCTATACATGCAAACTAGAGATTATGATTATTTACAAATCTCAGCTTCTCTATTTCTTAATAAAGCAGGCATTACTGACGAGCAAATTAATCAATATTATCAAAAACACCCAAAGCAATTTATCGCGCCTGAGCAAGTCACTATTGATTTTGTCCGTCTATCAATGCAAAAGCTGCGAGATACTATAAAAGTAAATGATGAAGCGATTAAGCGTTATTATAATGATAATCAGAATAATTTCTTAAATCCTGCACAATGGAAGGTTGCACATATCCTTTTTGCTTTAGCCAAAGACGCTGATAGCGATGTGCAGGCTGAGGTTAAGCAGAAAGCTGAAGAGGCCTATCAAGCTTTGCAAAATAATCCTGCTCAATTTACACAATGGGTTAAAACAATGTCTGCTGATAAGCTATCAGTACCAAGCAACGGTGAGCTTCCCTGGATTGTTGCTGGACAAACTGAATTTGACAAGGCATTGTCTAATTTAACGCAACCTGGGCAAATTTCTGAGCCTATTAAGACTTCAAATGGGTACGAAATTTTTAAATTGGTTGCCTATAAGCCAGCAACACTGAAACCACTAAATGAAGTAAACGCAGAAATAGCAGCTCAGCTTAAAACGGAGATGGCCCAAACTAAGTATGCGCAGTTATTAGAGCAGCTCACTGATTTAAGCTATCAAACACCAGACTCATTGCAGCCTGTTGCTGAAGAACTTAAGTTATCTATAGAAAAAACTGAGCCTTTTTCCCGCGATGGCGGCCAAACTGATATCACTAAAAATAAACAAGTTATAAATACTGCTTTTAGCCATGATGTTTTAGTTTTAGGCAATAACAGTGAGCCTGTGCAGCTAGATAATGATAATGTGATTGTACTGCGTGTAGCACAACATATCCCAGCAGCAAAGAAACCTCTTGCGGAAGTTAGAGAATCTATTATTAACAAACTTGCTTTACAACGAGCTGAGTTAAAAGCAAAAGAGTTAGGATCAACGCTGCTAACTAATAAAGATAATACTCCATCAGACGTGGTTGATGCTAAACACTTAGTTTGGCATGAGGTTGCGCAAGCAACACGCGATACTGATAAAGCGGACGCTATGATCAATGATTTGGCCTTTAGTTTAGCAAAGCCAAATAGCCAAGATGGGCGCCGCTTAATGAATGGTGATTATGTCATTGTAAGGCTGAAGAAAATTAACGATGGTCAATATAGCTCACTTGACAAGGAACAGCGTTCAAGCTTAGCTCAGCAAATAGAGGCTAGCTATGGTTTAATGGACTATGATTTGTACATTAACAGTTTAGTTAGTAACGCTAAAATCAATAGACATCCTTAAAATAATAAGGATTTAGCCAATTACTTTAGCTAAATCCTTATAAAATCCATATTGTTACCCCTGGCTGCAGTCAAGCTGTGGCCTCAACTTAGCAAATTTTATCAATTTGCCTGCAAATTTATCAAATCAACCTAAGTATAAAAGCCTAAACCAGATGTGCCATCTATTTCTTATTCTAGAGAAATAGGAGAGCAATTTGATAAAGTTAACAAGTTTACTGTCAAACTTAAGTTGACGCTGCAAAATTGCACTGGTATAAAGGACGGGCAAATTTTATTGCTTACTGACTGAACTGTAGCAAAGGAGCAAAAAATGACAAAAAGATTCACAGACAACCAGTTGGCTCAGCTCTACTTGAATATGGCAAAAGATTATCATGATTGTTCAGATAGAGGTTATGCATTGGCTGACATTCACCAACATATTTATTCTAAGCTTTATTATTCCTTAAACGATCCTATTAGCTCTCTATATGAATTAGATCCACAAGAAAAACAACGAATCTGGGCTGTTTATTATGCTTTTGTTAATAGCACGCCTGCATATAGACACCAATGTCACTCTTTTGAGCAGCAAAACCAATTTTGGGCGGGCTTTAGGCCTAATACGATGCCTCTCGTTGTGATTGAGCCACGCCATCGTTACTGTGCACATGATACCTTATGGGATTGGCTGTTGCTTAGTTCCGTCATGAATTCTATAAATAGGAATCAATCGGGGTATTATAATCGACATCATCATGGACATGAGAATAAAAATGGTAATGCATTACTGCTTTTATTACTACTAGCCTTAACAACATTTGCTGTAGCAGCTAGTGCTATTGCTTTATATTATATATTGAATTCATTTTTAAACAGCACTGAGCGACTCATTCATAATGAAGGCCAGCTTCGGGCGGCAGTTACTATAGCATCTATTCTAGGCGGTGCTGCAGGAGGCGCGCTATTTGGCACTTTTATTGCCTCAATGCCTATCATTATGTTTGGTATTGCAGCAGGCCTTAGTAACCCTGTTGGCCTTGCTATCACAGCGGCTGTTTGTTTAACCATTCTTGGGGCAGCCGCTGCATGTGGTTTAACACAATTCATTCAGAATAAAGTTATTCAACATCAAAATAAAGACGCATTAGACCCCAGAGATCCAGTTCGTTATTCACTATCACCCAGTGAAGAAGAGAATTTAATTGAGAAAGGGTATGATATTTATACAGTCAAGCTAGCTCTTGTTGCCTTACGAGAAAAGATAGGCAAAGAAACGCCATCTTTTTTAAACCGCATGTTTACGGAAAAAGGAAAAACTAAGCAGCAATACCTTGAGCTCATTCGCCAAATTAAGAAAGGTAGCATTGAAGCTTCTTACGTGGAAGTGGATGATATGCGCTTTGATTTTGCAAGGGCTAATCCGTACGCGGTGAGTTTAGATAACAGACATGGTCATGTTACTAGTAGTAATTACCCATACCCTACAACGCAAACCACACACGCTTTATTTATCCCGCCTGCTGCTTACATTCCAGGTTATCAGCAAAACTTTAATCCATCAGCTCCCCCAGCAGACCATATTCCTAAATTAGACTATGAGCATGGTGGGCCATTATATCCAAGCTTAGGATAGTATTGCAGTTTAATAATTTTGATTGGGCCTTAAGAGGCCCAATTACTTTTCTCTGAATAGGTACAGCGTTTAACTAAGTAGTGAAACAGCATTTACTCAAGATTTGACATCGCAACAGCATGATAGCCTGCATCGACATGAACAACTTCTGCTGTAATGCCTGAGGCCAGATCAGAGCATAAAAAGGCAGCCGTATTACCAACTTCCTCTGCAGTGACATTGCGTTTTAAGGGGGTTGTTGCTGCATAAGCACTTTGCATTTTACGAAAATCTTTAATGCCTGCTGCTGCCAATGTTTTAATAGGGCCTGCCGAAATGGCATTAACACGAATACCTCGTGTTCCTAAGCTTGCCGCGAGATAACGTACTGAGGCTTCAAGGCTTGCTTTGGCAATACCCATGACGTTGTAATTAGGAACCGCCTTTTCAGCACCATAGTAGCTTAACGTTAGAATGGAGCCATTAGTATCTGTCATTAAAGGTAGGGCAGCCTTAGCCAAACCAACTAGGCTGTAGGCGCTAATATCATGGGCAATATGAAAGCCCTCGCGAGTAGCGCATTCAATGAAATCGCCACTAATTTGATCAGCAGGTGCAAAAGCGACTGAATGAATTAAACAATCTAGATGTGACCAATGAGTGCCTAATTGTTCCATCACGGCATGAATCTCTTGATCATTAGCAACATCACATGGAAAAGTAAGCGTTGAGTTAAATTCAGCGGCCATGTTTTCAACCCGCGAGCGTAGCTTTTCGTTTTGGTAGGTAAAGGCAAGTTCTGCGCCTTGCTCATGAAACGCTTTAGCAATACCGTAAGCAATAGAACGATTACTTGCTAAACCAATAATTAATGCTCGTTTACCACTTAAAAAACCCATAGTGCAACCTCCTTAACGCTTATAATAGTAAGATTAATTGGCCTGATGTGCAGCAAGCAGTTCGCGCATTTTTGCTTGAATCATATCAATAGCAATGCGATTTTCACCGCCCCTAGGCACAATAATATCAGCGTAACGGCTTGAAGGTTCAATAAATTGCAGGTACATAGGCCGGACTGTGGTTTCATATTGATGAACAACCGATTCGAAAGAGCGATGTCTTTCAACTACATCGCGTTTGAGTCGACGCGTTAAGCAAATATCTAAGGGGGTAGACATAAAAATTCGAATATCCATCGTCTCGCGAAGATCTTTATCAGTAAATAATAAAATACCTTCTAAGACAATGATGGCATGTTGGCCTATACGACGTGTTTCCGGCAAACGAATATGTTTTGAATGTGAGTAAATAGGTATTTCAACCGTTTCGCCTTTTTGTAAACGCTTAAGGTGATCACAAAGCAAGGCATGATCAAATGCGTTAGGGTGATCATAGTTGATTTTTTCTCGCTCTGCTAAAGGCAGATGGCTATTATCTTTATAATAGGCATCCTCAGAAATAACAACAACTTGAGCAGAACCGAGCTCATTGACAATAGTATTAGCAAGAAGGCTTTTTCCTGACGCCGAAGGGCCGGAAATACCAATAATAATAGGTAGTGTGCTCATATTAAATGGATTCAAAACTTTGGCCAAATGGTAAACGCTTATGATAAAAAATTCAATCTTAAGTGGCGAGTTTCTGTTTTAAATAGAAAAACTATTCTATCGAGCGAAGCAATCCAGTTCGAGCAATGAACAGCGCTTAAGCCTGGATTGCTTCACCTTTACTGCATAAAGGCTCGCAATGACGCTTAGAATTTACCTATTGCGTTTTAGTAAAACATACAAAGCACCAGAGCCCCCATCTCTAGGCAGCGCACTATGAAAAGCAATCACTGAAGGAACTTGTGGCAACCAGTGATTGACTAAATTTTTAAGCACCGGTGGCTCACCGTTCTGACTGCCTTTGCCATGAACAATTAATATGCAGCGATGATTTAATGCGATTTCTTGTAAAATAAACGTAACTAAACTATCTTGTGCTGCCTCGATTTGGAAGCCATGTAAATCCAATTTGGATTGCCAGGGTATTTTGCCCTGTTTAAGTTCTCTTAAACGTTTAGCCGGAATATTTGAACGACAGAAAGAAAGCGTAGATTGAGCTTGGACTTCATGAGTATAATAATTAGATAAAAAAATAGTACTTTGATTTAATGTCGGTTTATTGACAATTGTGGTTTGAGTTGCTGCTTTTTGATGCGATCGCTGTGCTTTAACAACAAGGTCTTGCTCAATCATGTTGCTTTTTTTTAAAGGCTTTACTGCCTTCACAGCTTCACGAAATAAAGCTTTATCCTCATCAGATACTTCTTTAGGCATGAACAAACTTGCAAAAAATTAAACTATTATGAAGTATATCGTATTTAAAAGCATTAGAACGCAACCTATGGTCGTTTAAATTTATAAAAACCGAGGATAGAAAATTTAATTTATATGCAATATGATTTAATTTTTTTCAATAATTAGGATAAAACAAACAATGGCTTCAGTTTATGATGATGTCATGCAATTAAACACAATTGCTGATTTTTTACGATTTGGCCTGACCCAGGCAAATAGCCATGATCTTTATTATGGGCATGGTACCGATAACGCATGGGATGATATTCGTTCTTTGATTCTAGGTAGTCTAGCGCTGCCATTTGATGTTGAACCCTTCTTGTTGCAAACACAGCTAACCACGCCTGAAAAGCAGTTACTGGCTCGGCAGTTAGAAAGACGTATTGAAGAACGTATTCCTGTACCTTACCTGACTAAACAAACCTATTTTTGTGATTTACACTTTTATGTAGATGAGCGGGTGTTGATTCCTCGCTCGCCAATAGCCGAACTCATTGAAAGGCAATTTTCTCCCTGGGTTGATCCCTTTAAAGTTGACCGGATTTTAGATCTATGTACTGGAAGTGGGTGTATTGCTATTGCTTGTAGTTATGCTTTTCCGCACGCCATAATCGATGCGGTGGATTTATCTGAAGAAGCGTTACAAGTAGCTACAATAAATTGCCAACGTCATCAGTTAGACGGCATAGTTAATTTAATTCAATCAGATTGTTGGCAAAATGTACCGAAAGAGCGCTATGATATCATTATATCTAATCCACCTTATGTAGGGGATGCAGAAATGCTAACCTTGCCGCCTGAGTATTTACATGAGCCTGACATGGCATTAAGAACGCCGTCTAATGGCTTGGCAATTGTTAATGAAATCCTGTCTCAGGCGCATAATTATTTAGCTAAGGATGGGGTTCTAATCGTTGAGGTTGGTAATAGTGAAGAAGAGCTAGTTAAGGCATACCCTGATTTATCTTTTACCTGGCTTGAGTTCGAAAATGGTGGGCAGGGTGTCTTTTTGTTAACAGCCCAGCAATTAAAAGACTATTTTGCATCTTAAGGGTAACTATGAGCGGCAACACATTTGGTAAATTATTTACAGTAACAACGTTTGGTGAGAGCCATGGCAAAGCACTGGGTTGTATCATCGATGGTTGCCCACCGGGGCTTGCGCTGTCAGAAGAAAGAATTCAGCCTTTTTTAGACAAGCGCAAACCCGGGCAGTCTAAATATACAACTCAGCGCCGTGAAGAAGATAAAGTTGAGCTATTATCTGGTGTTTTTGAGGGCTTAACGACAGGAACACCCATTGCTTTAATCATTCATAATAACGATCAACGAACAAAAGATTATGATGACATAAAGGATTTATTTCGCCCAGGCCACGCCGATTTTACTTACCATCACAAATATCAGCATCGTGATTATCGAGGCGGTGGTCGTTCATCGGCTAGAGAAACGGTAGCACGCGTTGCGGCTGGTGCTATTGCTCGCCTTTTTTTACAAGAGAAGCTTGGGCTAACAATTACCGGCTATTTAAAGCAAATGGGCTCGCTTAGCTTAGATTTTAAGGATGCGCAAGAAATAAATAATAATGCTTTTTTTTGTCCCAATAAAGACCAAATTGAGGACTTAGCAAACTACATTGATAACTTACGGCGTCAAGGCGATTCAGTTGGTGCTCGTGTTAATATCTATGCCGAAGGGATGCCAATTGGCTTAGGGGATCCTGTTTTTGACAAATTAGACGCAACCTTAGCTTACGCCATGATGTCTATTAATGCAGTAAAGGCGGTGGAAATTGGTGCAGGTTTTGCATCTATTACCCAATTAGGGAGCGAGCACCGTGATGAAATAAGAAAGGAAGGCTTTTGCAGTAATAATGCTGGTGGTGTATTAGGCGGGATTTCAACTGGACAACGACTTGAAGTAAGCATTGCCTTAAAACCAACATCAAGTATTGTAAAACCTGGAAAGACAATTAATCGTTATGGTGAAGAAGTAACAGTAATCACTAAAGGCCGACATGATCCATGCGTTGGTATTCGTGCAGTTCCCATTGCTGAAGCGATGATGGCTCTAGTATTAATGGATCATTTTTTAAGGCATAAGGCGCAAATCGTGGATATTGCAAGGAAACGCTAGTGATATTATGAGTTAGCCTGGGTGAAACGAAGTGAAACCCGGGCTTCGGTCTGCGGACCTACACCCAGGCTACCTCTCTGCCAGGATGTAGATACTGTGGTCAAGCGACGGCATTTCATAGTTAGGGAAGATACACCGGAAAATGCATTATCGCGGCTCGATTAGAAAATTTAGTAAGGTAGTATGCAGTAGGGATACTATGGTCCAATTATGGTGTTTTGAGGTCGTGTAGGTAAATAAAGAAAAAACGAATTACCGCGGCTTGACCGCGGCATCCATCGAGGTGGTAATAAGTACGATGGATACCGTATAGAGATTAGGTAATTAAATAAAAACCTATAAACAAGAGGCTACTTATGAGTAAATTATTGAATGTTGCTGTCGTAGGCGCAACAGGTGCCGTAGGGGAAATGATAATAAGCGTATTAGAAGAGCGAAATTTTCCAGTAAATAATCTTTATCCACTGGCTAGCGAGCGCTCTATTAATAAGACAGTTACTTTTAAAAAAAAGGTTTTTGATGTATTAAACCTAGCAACATTTAATTTTAGCCAGGTTGATATTGCTTTATTTTCAGCAGGCGCATCTGTATCAAAAACTTATGCCCCTATTGCCGTCAATGCAGGCTGTATTGTTATCGATAACACATCATGCTTTCGTTATGACGATGAGATTCCTCTAGTTGTACCAGAGGTTAATGCGCATCGTATTGGTGACTATCATAAGCGAGGTATTATAGCGAATCCCAACTGTTCAACCATTCAAATGGTGGTTGCTTTAAAGCCAATACATGATGCGGTAGGCATAAGCCGTATTAATGTAGCAACTTATCAATCAGTTTCGGGCACTGGAAAAAAGGCTATTTCTGAACTAATATCACAAGTGGGCGAGTTACTTAATGGTCGTCCAGCTGCAGCATCTGTTTATCCACAGCAAATTGCATTTAATGCACTTCCCCATATCGATGAATTCTTAGAAAATGGTTATAGCAAAGAAGAAATGAAAATGGTATGGGAAACTAAGAAAATCATGGAAGATGATACTATTCGGGTAAACCCCACGACAGTACGGGTTCCTGTTTTGTATGGGCATTCAGAAGCAGTTCACTTAGAGTTAAAAATGCCATTAAGTGCAGGTGATGCGCGCAATATCTTGCGTAGCGCACCAGGTATAAAGGTAGTCGATGACCTGGCGAAATTAGAATATCCAACAGTAATCACGCATGCCATTGGCCATGACGATGTGTTTGTAGGCCGTATTAGAGAAGATATCTCTCATCCCTGCGGGCTTAATATGTGGATAGTTGCTGATAATATTCGCAAAGGGGCGGCAACAAATGCAATTCAGATTGCAGAAATTCTGCAACTTGAACATTTATAACATATAATGTGAATATGAATGAAATAGATGACGAAATTAACCTACCAGTAAGCTTGCAATCTGACAAGAGAAGATTGCTTTATTTAAAAAACAAGGAACTCAAAAAAAGCTCAGAAAAAAGCCAAAGTGGAATTTTAGGTAAACTTTCTGAGCGGCTAACGGGCAGAAAGAGAAAAGCTGTCGCCTCTGGCAAAGAAGCATCAACAGCTGTACCTAAGCGCAGCTTAATTAGGCGGCCAATTAGTGTTTCATCAAGCGCGTTACCTGATGTCGGCCGGCTTGATATCCCAACTAATCTATCTGACAGAGAAACAACAAGAAAAAGAAAAGCTTCTATTTTGGGTGAAGATACCCCAGAAATGGCACGCAAAAGACGTTTAATTGAACAAGATGGCCACCGACAATTAGCTAAGGTTCACGCAAGGGAACATAGTGCAGAAGAGGATAAACCAGCGCCAGAAGGTGAGTTACAAAATTCAATTAAACAGCATCCCTGGTTAGATGCCCAGCGGTTTGATGGCATTGATCCTAACCTAAATCCTGAACCTCCCCTTAATACCGCTGCCCGGCGCGAATACGATAACGAACGGCGTGAGCAGGAAATGGAAAAACAGTTGCGTTTAGGTAATATGCCGAAATTTTCTACAGCGCCTAAACCCGGTCTTAAATAATGTGAGTTCGACATCAACGCTAGGGAATAGCGTTTGTCGCTAAACGAACGTTAACCCGTAAAATGCGAAGCTTTGGTACGGGAGCTAGATTAAAATAGTTTGACATAGAGGCTATGGAATAGTGTTGGTGTCGCTAAACTTACGTTAAATAGAGGCGAATTCTAAATGACTATAGCCAATGATATAATTTCATGTCGCATGCCTGATTTCGATTTTTATATCCGTGCAGGTGAGTCGCTTGATGACATTGATGAGTATGGTTTTACGGCACTTATTGAGTGTGCAATAACAAGGCAGATCCCCATTGCACAAGAATTACTGGTGCGTGGTGTTAATGTAAATAAACCTGATGTGACAGGACGAACGCCACTGCATTGGGCGGTTGATAATAACGATTTAGATCTAGCACGACTTTTACTAGAGCGCGGCGCAAATCCTAATGCTTATACCAGCTCAGGTATGTCAGTGTTAGTTTATCCTATTTTAAGAGCCCAAGAGGCCATGAAGCATTTGCTCTATCAATATGGGGCAAAACTTGATTTTGCCTTAGATTTTATTAATGCCAAGCTAATAGGGCATCGCTATGAGTTACAAGGTGATGTAGATATTGTTAATGCCGAGGGAGAATTTGTTGAGCTAGATTTTGAGGGCTTTATTTTAGAGTTTACTGTAGCCATGATTAAAGATTCGCTACGGCGATTTGTAAGTAGCTATTCAACGCGTCATTTACGTGAGCATTTCCCTTATATTCAATATACGATGGATGCTTTAGAAATAGCGGCAGAGCTTTTGAAATTACAGCATCAGTTCAATTTAGACCAGCAAGGGAGCCATCTAGAACAGCTTATTAAAGCCCCCTTACTTATCTTGCCTGCGGCAAGCCGTGGCCATGCGATGTGCTTTATTAAATACCATGCCTGGTGGGCAAAAATAGATAGAGGGGAAAATAGTTTAAAAGAAGGAAGTGTTAATATTTATAAAATTAGCCGTCCTGAGATGTTTAATATCAGCTTCTTACGTGAATTTCTCTATAAAAAGCAACCCAGACGTTATTTTCATCAAACGATTAACCAGGAATTAGGTTTAGTGCATGCCGCTCAAATACCAATTAGTTCTCAAATTAGTGGTAATTGTTCCTGGGCAAATGTGCAGGCTGTTGTTCCTGTAGCTTATGCATTACAAGCATTAATTCAAGCTGATGAATTTGCCGTTTCTAAAGCCTTAATGATTTATGATAATTGGGTTGAGTGGGATAAAGACAGGGCTCTGGATGAAGCCATACAACGTTTTTATCAAGCTAATCGTTTACGCCAAGCAAGCATCGCTTCCATGCTAGGTACTGTCCTTTTTCAAGCCTGTGATGATGAGAAGGCTCATCATGTTGAGCGGGCAGAAAAAATTCTAACCATTCTTACATTGCCAGATTACTATTATATTTTAAAAAGCTATCTTGAGATTTATTGTGTAAGACGATTAACTAGGCGAGGTAACAATCTTTTAAAATTATTAGATGATTGCGGAGTAAATCCAAATATTGGTGTCACACCTATAGCCACAGGACTAGAGGATTAGCTTTCCATGCCTATTTTCTTGTTAGCTGCCTTACCTTGCTTTTATTCTGAAGTAAGGTAGGTTGAACACAGTATCCATATTATTACAAAGAAAGGTAGCCTGGGTGCAGGTGCGCAGAACCGAAATCCGGGTTTCACTTTGTTTCACATGGGCTACTTTTTTGGGTGGAGTACGAGGTATAGATACCGTGGTCAAGCCACGGTATTTCGATAGAATGGAAAGAAGTCAAAGAAAAAACGAATTACCGTGGCTTGACCACGGTATCCATAAGGTAGGAAATTATTTTTCTGACTCTTTGTTATTGACTACTTGTTCTTTTTTTTTGATTAAATCAGGCTTAAGTGGAATGACGCGGCTATTATGATGTTGCTGGTGAGGCGTATTCTTTTTACGATGAGAGCCCGAAGTTTGGCGCTGTTGATTTGAGCCGCTGCTGTTGCCACTGCCACTTGGGCGTCGACGTCTTGAATTCTGGCTACGTTTTTCATTATTTTTGTATTGCTTTGTTTTTGTATTACTGGATTGCACAACTTTTTGCTCACTACTAGTACTTTCTACTTCACTGGTAGGCCCAAAAAGACTACTCCACAAGCGCTTAATAAAGCTTGTTGTAGGTGTTTTATTCGCTTGTAGCGATGCAAAAGATTTCACCGCAGGCTCATCTTGTTTAACAGATTCATTACCGGCACGTATAACATCCAGCTCAGGTTGTTGGATTAGCGTATAGCTAGGCTTTTTATTCTTGCCTATATTATCTTCTTTAAGGCGCGTAATATTGTATTGAGGGCGATGCATATAAGGGTTAGCTATAATTAATACGCAAACCTTATGTCTTTTCTCAATATTTAGAATGAAATCCCGTTTTTCATTGATAATAAACGTGGCCATTTCCACAGGTAATTGAACTTGGATTTCAGCTGTTTTATCTTTTAATGCTTCTTCCTCAATGAGACGGATAATAGAAAGGCTATGTGATTGAATATTGCGTACCGTACCTCTGCCCTCACACCGTGGACATACTTCTTGTGCCGCTTCTCCTAAAGATAAGCGTAGGCGCTGACGGGACATTTCTAATAAACCAAATCGTGATATACGTCCTACTTGAATACGTGCCCGATCAGCTTTAAGTGCCTCTTTAAGGCGATTTTCAACATCCCTTTGATTTTTTCCTGAGCCCATGTCAATGAAATCAATAACAATTAAGCCGCCTAAGTCTCGTAAACGTAATTGGCGAGCAATTTCATCGGCTGCTTCTAAGTTAGTATTTAACGCGGTTGCCTCAATATCAGTACCACCTGTAGCTTTTGCAGAATTAATATCAATAGAAACAAGTGCTTCAGTACGATCAATAACAAGAGAGCCACCTGAAGGTAGGAGAACTTCGCGCTGATAAGCTGTTTCAATTTGGCTTTCAATTTGATAAAAATTAAATAAAGGAACTGGGCTATTGTATAATTTTACATTCGATAAAAAGTCGGGTTTAACTTGTTCAATGTATTGTTTAGCTTTGACATAAGAAATCTGGTCATCGATGATAATTTCAGAAATTGATTTACGTAAATTATCTCGAATAGAGCGAATAATAACATCACCCTCTTGATGTATAAGGCAAGGTGCCATTTGATTGGTATAAGCATAGCGAATCGCTTGCCATTGATTACATAGCATGTCTAAATCTGCTTGTAATTCATCCTGGCCTTTGCCAACGCCTGCGGTGCGAATGATAAGCCCCATACCTTCAGGAAGCTGTAAGGCATTTAAGGTTTCTCGTAGTTCATCCCGCTCATCCCCTTCAATACGGCGTGATATGCCACCTGAATTGGGATTATTAGGCATTAAAACTAAGTAGCAGCCTGCTAAAGTAATAAAAGTAGTTAAAGCAGCACCTTTATTTCCGCGCTCTTCTTTATCTACTTGAATTAATAATTCTTGTCCTTCGCGAATTAAAGCAGTAATAGGTGGTCTTTCGTCACCAAAATCTTGTGGATTTTTACTTAAGTATTCAGGTGCTATTTCTTTAAGTGGTAAAAATCCTTGCCGCTTAGCACCATATTCAACAAAAACAGCATCAAGGCTAGGTTCACGACGAGTAACGACTGCCTTATAAATATTTCCTTTCTTTTTAACTTCTGAAGGACAATCGATATCTAAATCGTATAAGTGATTGTCTTTAACTAAAGCAACTCGAATTTCCTCCGATTGAGTCGCATTTATTAACATTTTTTCCATTACAAACCCCAATAAGGGCACAACTCTTAAGTATAGACAGTCGAAGGCTATCTTATTTAGTATATGCTAAATCTGTTAATTTTCTGATGTTTGCATTTTTTAAGGTTTAGCCAATGCTTGGATAATTTATGCTTTATGTTATGTTGAAAGCGTCATCATCGTATTATTCATTGCCATCAAACCTCAAAAAAAACTCTAGCAGTATTTAAGTATAATGGTTCGCTATAATGCATAACCAATATAATTCAATGGTAAGGCCAGATAAATAGTTATTATAGTCTGTTATTCTACATCTTGCTTTAATTCTTGCTCTTACTGTTACCATTAATTCCTAAATGCTTTGATTTTTATCAAGGTACTCAGGTTAATCAATGTCACTGAAGTAGGAAAGCGTTGATATAGACTGTTAGTATAAAGCTATTCATTTTTTCACTTTAATCAGGGAAGCCTTTGACCATTTAACATTTATAAGCATACAAAAAAGTAATCTTTAAGCCATCCAGTATTATATTAAAAGCAGACCATACGCAGGCCACTGCAACTAGTACAGTGCATACTTTTATACTTAACTAAGCTTTGACGGCATAATTTTATGCGCAGCATTAAGTTTTATCACCTTAATTGCTTTAACAAAGCTCATCGGTATTAAGCATGTCTAACGTGCATAGGTATCTGAGAGCCATGATATCAGTTAATGGGCTCTAAATACTGATTGCTTCCTTATATCATTCACTAAAGAGAAGCGCGTTTCTATAGTAGTTGCACCGATTAATTATCTGCAACTAAACATTTTTAATCATTTATGCGTTATAATTCGGTCACAAGAATAATATATATTCTTGCAACTCTGTATATTATCAAAAAAAAAAGCAACAGCAAATAGGTTTAATTAGAATGAGCGATGTACAATATCAGACTATCCATGCTAATGATGAGGGGCAACGGTTAGATAATTATCTAATGAAAATGTTAAAAGGGGTTCCTAAAAGTCATATTTACCGTATCATTCGAGGTGGTGAAGTTCGGGTCAATAAGAAACGAGCGCAGCCTTCGGTAAAATTAGCCCTAGGTGATTGTATTCGTATTCCACCTATTCGAGTTGCAGAGGAAAAGACTGTCTTTGTTGGTGTTAAACTTGAAAAACAATTACAAGAAGCTATTATTTTTGAAGACAGTGGGCTCTTAGTCATTAATAAACCAGCAGGTATTGCAGTTCATGGTGGGAGTGGCGTAAGTCTTGGGGTTATTGAGGCATTACGTAAGATGCGCAGTGACTTAACGTATCTTGAGCTAGTGCATCGCCTAGATAGAGAGACATCGGGCTGCTTATTATTGGCTAAGAAAAGAAGCGTATTACGTACCTTACAAGCAGCTTTAGTCAATCATGAAGTTACTAAAACATATTGGGCTTTACTCGCTCACCCTTGGCAAGGCAGTAAAACACAGGTTGTAAATGCAAGTCTTAAGAAAAACACGTTAAAATCAGGGGAACGGCTTGTTACTATCGCTGAAGAAGGGAAGCCCTCCCAAACCACATTCAAATTACTGGAAAATTTTCAGCATGCCTGTTGGGTAGAAGTAACGCCTAAAACGGGTCGCACGCATCAAATTAGAGTTCACAGTGCTTTTTTAGGGCATGCAATTATTGGTGATGAGAAATATAGTAAATCATCCGCAGTAGAAGATATGATTAGAGGATCTGTAAGACTTTATTTGCATGCTCGAGCAATTCAATTTACTCTAAACAATAAAGAACATCGTTATGAAGCAAAACTAGATAATCGATTTGCGCAGACTATAGAACAATTACGTTCGGAGTTTAACACGTTATGAGTAAGCAATATCGCTTAGTAGTGTTTGATTGGGAAGGTACCTTAGGTGACACCCTAGGCCAAGTACTGCATTGCATGGCTAGTGAAGCTAAGCGCTTAAATTATGGTGAATTAGACGAAGCCTTGGTGCGACAATCTGTTGAGTTAGGTTTAGCTCATGCAATAAAAAGATTATTTCCTTCTCTAAGCTCGATAGAGCAAGAGCAGCTGTTAAAAGCAATACAGCATGCTTTGATAAATCGTTCTCATGAGGTTTATTTAATTCCTGGTGCTAGAGAATTTGTACAGCAATTACATCAAGCAGGCATTAACTTAGCAATTGCAAGTAATAAGGGGCAAAATAGTCTTAACCGCGCGATCCAAAGCTCAGGTTTAGATGAATTTTTTAAAGTGGTTTGTTCGGCAGGACAAATGCCTCCTAAACCCTGCCCACAAATGCTTGAAGAAATTTTGCTAGCGTTTAATATAGATGTTAATCAAGCGGTGATGATAGGTGATTCAGTTAGTGACATCGAGATGGCAAGAACAATAGGTATGGATGCAATCGGTGTGAATTTTTATAACCAACAGCATTCTAATTTACTTCTCGAAAAAGGCGCTTTAGCTGTATTCGATAATTACCCACAGTTAGCTATTTATTTAAATGTTGCCGCTAGTTAATAGAATACAATCTAACTAAAGCTTAAACTGCTACGTGGGGACTCTATAGCAACCAGAATGCAATAATTAATGCTTTAAAGGTCTTTAGAAAAAGGAGATATGTGCCTGTGAATCCGCTAACCAGTTTGCCTAATATATTGACATTAATGCGTATTATTTTAATTCCTATTTTTATTTTAGTTTTTTATTTACCATTTGAGTGGGCACATGCTTTAGCAGCGATTATTTTTGCTTTAGCTAGTTTCACAGACTGGTTAGATGGCTATTTTGCTCGTAAATTAAAAATGATTTCGCCATTTGGCGCCTTTCTTGATCCAGTTGCGGATAAATTATTGATAGCCTGCACTTTATTATTATTAGTTGGCGCTAAGGATATTAATTATATTACGCTGCCTGCCATTATTATTGTTGGCAGAGAAATTGTTATTTCGGCTTTAAGGGAGTGGATGGCTGAAATAGGTAGTCGAGCAAGTGTTACTGTAAGCTACATAGGTAAAGTAAAAACTACGGTACAAATGGTAGCCTTGGTTTTATTGGTTGCTTTTGATCCGGCGACAACTTGGTGGGGCACACTTGGTTTTATTTCGCTTTATATTGCTGCCATTTTAACAATTTGGTCAATGGTAATCTACCTAACTATTGCTTGGCCTGAATTAACAAAAAAAAGTGAGGTTACTTATTGACAGGGCTTGAGATTTCGGTAGAATTGCAACCCGTAGATGCGCGGGAATAGCTCAGTTGGTAGAGCACAACCTTGCCAAGGTTGGGGTCGCGAGTTCGAGTCTCGTTTCCCGCTCCAAATTTAAGCGACTATAGTCGCTTTTTTTTTTAATCGGCCTTGAAATGTGGCTGTGTGGCAGAGTGGTTATGCAGCGGCCTGCAAAGCCGTGTACGCCGGTTCGATTCCGGCCTCAGCCTTCAAAATTAGCCCAGGTGGCGAAACAGGTAGACGCAAGGGACTTAAAATCCCTCGGAGGTTAAACTCCGTGCCGGTTCGACTCCGGCCCTGGGCACCAATTTTTGTAGCTTATAAATAGCGGATATTTCCCAAATCTAGGGGTATTTACCCATCCACAACATATGTAGGTTAGGCCATTCGGCCCAACAACAAATACTCATCAATTTCACACGCTCTCTATAATTTAAAACGAACGCTGAGCAGCTTTCATCAGCAAGCGTAGGTCGGACGCTTTGCCCATAGCCGTCAGGCTAAGCAAATATTTCTCTTAGAACCATAGAAAATAATATGTTTAAAGTACTTACGGTCTCGCAGCAGAGGTAAGTTTGGTTCCTTTTTGGAACGTGGTTGTGCATGGATGCACAACATCGAGCCGCATGGATGGTTTCGGCGCTTGCAAAAAGGGACCAAATTTACCTCTGCCTGCCTCAATCTTGACTCTTGGACGCTTAGCCTGACGGCTATGGGCGAAGCGCCTGACCTACGCTTGCTATACTTATATAAGCTAAAGAATAGGGCGTAAAAATGACTACTACATCAGAGGAAGATAGTGATTATGTTTTGCATGTTAATGATCTGGCATATCATTCATTAGAGCGCTATACGGGCTGCCCAACGTCTCAATTTCAGCCCTATATTTTATTAACCAATTTTACTAAATATTTAAGGCTCTTTGCTAATAGGACTAAAGGACATATTTACCATGGATCTATTATGTCTTGTTGTCATTCATTAAACGACAGAATTTCAATGATTAATTATAATATTGGTTCACCTAATGCAGCACTGATTACCCATTTATTATCTTTTATCAAGCCTACAGCCGTGATCATGCTTGGTTTATGTGGTGGACTACGTGATAACTATAAAATTGGTGAGTACTTTAATCCAATTGCTGCAATTAGAGGGGAAGGGACATCAAATGATTACTTACCACCTCAATGTCCAGCGCTTAGCTCCTTTATTATCCAGAAATTCATTACGATAGAACTAGAGCGACAAAATCTAACCTATCATAGTGGCGTTATTCACACAACCAATATGAGATTTTGGGAGTTTAATACAAAATTTAAAGAGATGCTTGTTGCAGAAAGGGTGCAAGCCATTGATATGGAATGCGCTACTTTATTTACCGTTGGTTTTTCTTGTAAAGTTCCTGTAGGTGCTTTAATGCTGATTTCGGATTTACCTCTAAAAGAAAAAGGAATTAAAACTAAAGAATTAGCTGCAACCATATTTAAGCGCTTAGCTAAATCGCATTTAGAATTAGGGATAACAGTTTTTCATACTATGCAAACGCATGAATCTGAAGGCTTTCATTATCAATTTTAATTACTGAGTTTAAACTGTCTAAAAAACTCATCTTTTTGCAGTGAACTTTTGGTAAAAGAAAATTAATTATTAGTGCATGTCACTATGAAGATTATACTTTGTAAGTAATAAGTAGCCTGGGTGAAACGAAGTGAAACTCGGGTTTCTATGTAAAACTTTACACCCAGACTTGTCTAGTTTCTTTAAAATATCTATGTATTTAGAGCAGCTCGACCATTACCACTTATTATGATGGCCTTTATTGTAGTCATTGTAATTGTTTTTGCAGTGTTTAATATAGCAATGGCCTGACCAGCCTTCGCTGCGATTATGGCATTTCCACATTGCTTTGCCACCAGCTTTCTTGAGTGCTTTTTTGGGCCACTCGGCATAACCATTAGCAAAAAACGCCTCGCCAGTATGTTTATTAACTGCTTTACAGGTTGCTTCAGCTGCGAAAGCATTGACACTTAGGCCACAAGCACTTAGTAAGATTAATCCATTTATTGTTTTCATATTGTCCTCCCTTAGAAGTTAAGTGATAAGTTAACGACTTTTACTTCTAAGAGAGATTATAGGCGTAAAATGATCAAATTGTTTTTATTTTGATGCTATGGCTTTGATAATTTATTAGATTTTTAATGTTAGCAAGGTGATTCATCGCGTGCAGAGCGACTCATTAGATTATTTACAGCCTGTATTGGAGTAACTTTATTTTGTAATAGTGCTTCTACTTGCATACAAATAGGCATTTCAACATGATATTGCCGAGCTAAGTTGCACACTTGGGTAGCATTATACTTTCCTTCAACAACTTGACCAATTTGGCTTTCTGCTTCTGATAAGTTTACACCTTGACCTAAATGTAAGCCAAAACGACGGTTACGGGATTGGTTATCCGTGCAGGTTAAAACTAAATCACCAACACCAGCTAAACCAATAAATGTTTCTTCCCGAGCACCTAAAGATAGGCCTAAGCGGCTCATCTCAGCGAGCCCTCTGGTAATTAAAGCTGCTTTTGCATTAGCACCAAACCCCAAACCATCACTAATGCCGCAAGCAATGGCTAGCACATTCTTAACAGCACCACATAATTGGACGCCAATAATATCCGTACTAAGGTAAACACGTAAATTTTGTTGATGAAGTAAGCTTTGTAAGTGTTTTTGCAAAGGGAGATGGTTGCCTGCCAATGTTAGTGCTGTAGGCAGTAAAGTAGCTACTTCTTTCGCAAAAGAAGGGCCTGCGATAGCTGCAACTGGGTATGATTCCCCCCAGCGCTTAGCAACTAATTCGCTTAGTAAATAATTAGTGCTAGGATCAAGGCCTTTAGTTAACCAAGCAAGCCCATTTTGGGGCTTATCTAGCTGGCTTAACAAGTCAGCAAAAGCATGTGAGGGCACAGCTATTATAGTAATTGCTGCCTGATCTAAGCAGTCTGCTAAATTTAGAGTAGGATATAATGAATCAGGAAAAAGGATTGCAGGTAGATAACGCTGATTTTGCCGTAAGTGTTGCATTTCCATTATATGTTGGGGGTTATGCCCCCACAACATGACACGATGTCCATAGTGGGCTAAGTGAATCGCTACTGCAGTCCCCCACGAACCTGCACCCAAAATGGCAATCGTATTTTCTTTCATGACAACTTAACAATTAATGGGCAGCTTCTGTGGCTTGGCTACGTTTTTGTTCAAGTTGTTGCGCGTAAAGTGCGTCAAAATTAATAGGCGCTAAAACCAGTTGAGGGAAACTACCTCGAATGACTTCAGATGTAATCGCTTCACGTGCATAAGGAAAAAGAATACTAGGGCAGAAGCTTCCTAATAAATGATCTAATTGTGGACCTGCCGCACCTTGAATCGTAAAAATACCAGCTTGCTTAACTTCAGCTAAGAAAGCCACAGCGTTTTGATTTTTAACGGTAGCAGTTAACGTTAATACTACCTCATAAACATCTTTTTCTAAGGTATTGTGAGCCGTATTTATATCTAAAGTAAGCTCAGGTTCCCATTTTTGCTGGAATACGGCAGGCGTGCCTGGCGCTTCAAATGATGAATCCTTAATATAAACACGCTGAATCATAAACTGGGCTTCAGCATTTTGTGCGGTTGGGTTTACTTGGTCATTCATAATTTTTCCTAGTCTTTTAAAAGTTTATCTAATCGGCCTTTGCTTTCAAGTGCATATAAATCATCACAGCCGCCTATTGCTTGATCGTTAATGAAAATCTGAGGGACAGTTCGCCTGCCGCTTCTAGCCATCATTTCAGCTCTTTTTTCAGGTTCCTCATCAACACGAATTTCTTGATAGTTAACTCCTTTGCTATCTAGTAACTGCTTAGCACGCATACAATAAGGGCAGTATGACGTACTGTATATAATAACGTTAGCCATCTTTATTTTCCTTTTACTAGCGGTAAATCTGCATTTTGCCAGGCGCTAATTCCTCCTGAGAGGATGACAGGTTGGGTAAAGCCCTGCTGGCGTAATTTAGTAGCTAAATTCTTAGATTCTAAGCCGCGTGCACAAACTAAGATCACAGGTTTTGTCTTGTATTTATCCATTTGATTTTTATTAAAACTTTCAGGTGTTGCGCGAATAGCATTAATAATGTGGCCTTTACGATAATTTTCTTCATCTCGTAAGTCAATTACAACTGCATTATTGTCATTTATAAGTTTTACTGCAGTTTGTGGATCAACTTCTTGGGCTTGTTTCTTTTGCTCTTTAAACTCGTTAATAAAAATAGCAATAAATACGACTATCAAAAGAACCCATAATAACCAATGGTTAACAATAAAATGACCTATTTGCGCCATAATCAACTCAATATAATCTAGATAGTCGCAAATTATGCTTACAATAGTATTGTAACGCAAGTATCAAATGTAATTGACTGTTAATAAACACCAGTTCGCGCCATTTCTTGTAAGCGTCGAATACGCTCAGCAGTGACAGGGTGTGTAGAAAACAATTCTGCAATTCGCTGGCTACTTAAAGGGTTAACAATAAACATATGAGCTGCGTTAGGATGCTCTTGGGCCTCGGTAAACTGGCCTTGTTGATTGGCAAGATCTAATTTGGCGAGTGCGCTAGCTAACCAAAGTGGCTGACCACATAATTTTGCCCCAGCAGCATCTGCTTCATATTCTCGCGAACGAGACACAGCCATCTGAATTAAACCGGCTGCCAAGGGTGCTAGTATCATCATGGCAAGGCTTGCAATTGCGTTTGGCCTTCCTTCTTCAGAACTGTGGTTAAACATTGATGTCCACATGAACATATTGGCTATGCTGCTGATAGCGCCTGCAATAGTCGCCGATATTACATTAATTAACGTATCACGATTAAGTACATGCGACATTTCATGTGCTAAAACGCCTGTTACTTCTTCATGGGTCATTCTATCTAATAAGCCTGAGGTCACTGCAATACTTGCATGTTCTGGATTACGTCCTGTGGCAAACGCATTAGGTGTTGGATTATCTATGTAATAGACTTTAGGTAAAGGTGTGTTTGCTTTAGCAGCAAGCTCGGCAACAATCTTATACACAGGATGACGGTCATCTAGTGGTTGCGCATTAAACATGCGCAGTACTATCTGATCAGAATACCAATAGGCACTAAAATTCATAATAAAAGCTAGGCCAAGTGCTATCATAAGGCCTGCTTTACCGCCTAGTAAGCTGCCTATTACTAATAATAGAGCTGTTAAACTTGCTAATAAGATAAATGTTCTAATATTGTTCATAATCTACATAATTTATCAGTTTTTAGTTAAGTATAGGCGGTTTAAGTCATTTTCAAGAGTTTTCTTCATAAAAAGTCATGACTTCTGGTAAAGGTTGCCCAACGGCCGCTGATGGAAATTTTATTTTTAACAAGGCAGCTAAAGTAGGTGCAATGTCGGTGGTAAAAACAGGCCTTGAGATTTGGCGCTTTTTAAACAAAGGATTAGAAAAGAGCATAGGAACATAACTATCATATTGCCAAGGGGTGCCATGACTTACCCGATCAGTACGGCTTGCTAGAGATTGATAAGGTGGTGGAACAATATAAATATCACCTGCTCGATTAGGAAAAGCCATTCTATCTACTTTGGCGCTTAACCAATTTTTCTCAACACCGGTTAGTGGAATTGGATAGGCCTGGAAGATGCCTGGCTGCTGTCTAAGAGCCTCAGCAAGGATTGAGCTTACTTGTTGTAAAGAGAGTTGGTGTTCATTAATGAGTTGATGATCTAAATATAAATAGGGTGGATCAAACGCTTGTAACGTCTGTGCTGGCAAATGAAAGTAATTAGTTAATATTTTTTCCGCCATGGTACGTATGTCTTTTTCATTTAAAGCCGGTATTTGCTGAAAATGATGATTTGTAAGATAAACTGGCGAATCGCTTACCCCATGATCTGCAGTTAAAATAATCAGGGTGTTTTGTAAGCCAACTTGCTCATCAATGGTTTTAAGAAGCTTAGCTAGTGTATGATCTAGACGTAGAATATTATCTTCAGATTCTAAGCTGTTTGGCCCAAATTGATGTCCAATCGCGTCAGTTGCTGAAAAACTAATGCCAAGATAGTCAGTGCGATTAGCAGACTTACCTAATTTTTCATTTTTAATAAGCGCAGTCGTAAAGTCTGCAGTTAATTCATCGGCATACGGTGACATTGATAGAAATTTATAATAAAACCTGTTATTGGCAGAATCCAAGTAATGTGGGAAGGATTGACCAAAACCTGGAAAGCGATTTTTAAACATAGGCGCTTTTTGAAACCGATAATAGCTAATATCTTTAGCTAATCCCCAGGTTTCGTTCTTAGCAGTGTAATGACGATTCCAATCTTCTACCCAATCTGGATAACTAGAGTAGTAGTAGTTGCTGGTGACAAACCCACCATTTGTCTTATCAAACCAAAACGCCTTACCCGCATGGCCGGCGAGCGTCACAGCTGCTCTATCTTTCAATGACACTGCAAAGCTTCGCCCTATTTGCGCCAAATCTATCTCATCACTTATAGTTGAGGCTTGTAAATTACGCGGCGAGCGTCCGGGTAATGTTGCTGTTGTGCGTGCGGTTGGCAATATAAACGTCGTTAAATCTTCGACACAGTAGGTCGCGGTTTTAGTTTGGCGATCAAACCAGTCATTAGCAATAATACCATGCAGAGAAGGGTAGCTTCCGGTAGCAATGGTCGCATGGCCAACGCAGGTGATGGTATTAGCATGGGGATGATGCGCATTACTATAGTCAATGCCATGCCCTAAAAGGTAGTTAAAGCCATCAGCTCCAAATTCAGAGCGGTATTGATGAATTAAATCACCTCGAAATTGATCAATTACAATTTGCACAATAAGCTTTGGTGGCGATGTCTCGGCAAAAACAGTATTGATAAAAATAAATAAAACAAAAAACAGCTTCTTCATTACAATCTCTTAAATTAATTCTAATAAATAATAACCAGTTGATTCAGTGGTCACTCTAGTTAATCTTTATTTAGGCTATGATATTAATGCCTAACATGCTAAAAGAGATTAGTCATGACGTAAATAGTTAATTAAGTATAATTGTCTAAATTTTTTTCGAAACGCTACTGCAACGGCCAATTGACAAATTGTGACAGTGAGTTTTAAACAACACTTTTCAACCAGCCTGGCCTTAATTAATGCAAATTACTAGAAAAAATAGGCAATAATCAAATAAAATCATCAGCTTACAAATTGATAAAATAGTATAAACAAAATGCATGACGAACGCGATTAATTAGTTTACACTCATTCTTGTGGGTTACCCCCAGACACGATTTTAATGGAGTTTTAAGGAGAGCGGAAATGAACTTCCAAGTAAAACCTCTTAACGATATAAAAAGAATATTATTGAGCGAAACAATCAAATTGTTGCAGCATCATGGCAAGCTTCCCGAAGACTATCAAATTAGCTTACAACCAGGAGATAAAATATTTCCGAATGAGGATATATTTACTGCAATCAGAAAGCTAGATAGTCCTCGTAATGCGCAAGTTGAGTTTCTTTGGCGTGCATTAGATGAGCTAGAGCGCATATCAACGATTGGATTTAATAATGAAAAATTAGTTCCTCACTACCGAGAAAGGTGTTTTACAGGTATTGCAATTGCTGTAGTAGATCAAATTTATAACTCATATAGATATCGTAGTCCTGACAAAAATAGCGTCTTTTATGAAGGTTTACAGCGGGCAGTTGGATTGCTACCAGAAGCCGCAGAAAAGGCGGAAAAAGAACAAAATACACTCGATCTAGCCAGTAAAGCCACGCTCATAGGTTGTGCCTTTAGGTTTTTAATGCCTTATCTTTTTGAGGATGCTTTACTGCAATTTATTCACGAATACGGCGAAGACGAAGTTAATCCATTTGCCGATATACCGGAGCAGTATTTAGGCGAGCTATTCAAAACGATAATAGATCTTAATCAGAAGACATATACAGAGGTGTATAAATCAGCGAAACAAAATACCTTAGAGAGAGCAGGACAAAAAGCGCTACATGCCAAACAAAAAGAAAAGGCAGAACAGGGGCCATCAAAGGGCTATTTTGGTATGAGAATATTTGGTAATTCAGCCCCCCCTACTAGTACTAATAATCCATCTGAGGCTACTAATTTACCTCCAACAAAAGCTGATGAACATCAAAAGTCTGCGACCTTAACTAATCCTTAAATTAATTAACACTACCCTAGGGTAGTGTTAATTTTCATTTATGAATAATCGGGTAGTGATGGTTAGCCCATTCAACAATGCCACCATTGACTGAATAAACATGCTTGTAACCCATAGCCATTAATTGTTGTGCTGAATTTAAGGAACGTACACCGGCTTTACAATGTAGATAAATTGGTTGGTCAACATCAGGAATACGGGTGGTAATGGCATGAGGAAGCTCATCTTTAGGAATATGAATTGCATTTGGTATATGCACTTCTTCCCACTCATCAAGCTCTCTCACATCGATTAAACAAAGATGGGCATCATTATCAAGTAATCGTTTTAATTCATGCACATCAATAGTAGGTACAGGTTGTTTTGGGTTCATAATAAGTCTCTCATCGTAGGTCTGGTTATTGTTGAGTGATGAATAAACCAATAAATAGCAGCTGTTACAACACCACCAAGTAATGTAGCAAAAGCCCAACTAGGTGCAGACACCAGAGCTAATCGTTGCCCCGTTTTATTTAAACTACCTGCATCACGAGCGACGGCACCAGCAAAAAGAACATGCAAAAGGGCATTAATAATTAGTAAAAGATATTTAAAATTTTCAATTTGGTTACTAAATTGCTGCGCTAATTCATTTAACATGGCTTCCCTTTTAATTAATCACGTATCATGCTTCATATGCTAGGGGATAACGCTTTTGTTGCGACTGACACCATGATAGCAGAAAAATAGCAAGAATGATGCTAAGAGCCGCGATACATTGAATTTGATTTGGTATTTCTTGAAAGATAAAAAATCCCCACCATAAACCTGTTAGTGCCACAACACCACCTGTTAAGCTATAAAAAACCGGGCCTGCAACATGGATTAATTTAAAAAAAAGAATATAACCTAAGCTCGATAATAGAATCTCTAGTAAAATAGCTTGCTTAGGCAGTGTGAACGGGGGCATGAGTGAATAAAAGGTATGTTGTTTAATTAAGATAGGAATAAGAATAAGGGTCGCTGTAATTAGCATGCCACAGGCAGCAGGGAGCGCATCTATCGTTTTTGGCTGATAAATACCAATATAAATAGAGCAACAAGCAAAAGACAGAGGGCTGATTAAAGTGATTAACGCCCAGTAAGAAACCAAGCCAGTGCTAGTTGGTGATAAAATGAGTAAAATACCGAGCATGCCTAAGGCTACAGCAATAATGCGTCTTAAATCAAATTGTTCTAACTTAAACATTAAAGCTAAAGGGTAAACGAGTAAAGGTACAGTATTAACCAGCACGGCCAATAATCCTGCTGGAATATGGTTGGCAACAAAATACATGTTAGTATTTGGAATGGTTATACCTAATAAACCACACATAAAATAATAAGGCCAATAAGCAGGCTTAAAAAGTGCTTTCTTCTGTTTCCATAAACATAAAATTGTTAACAACAGTGCCGGCCCTAGTGATTGCCAAAAGGCATAAGCAAGAGGGGGTACACTATTTATCATGGCATATTTGGCCAAGCTGTAGCCTGAACCCCAGATGAAGCCTAGTAAGACTAAAAGCAATAATGCTTGTTGCCCTTGATATAACAAATACAATGTTTTTTTCAAACCAACCTCATCTTAATGAATTTTTAAAGCCAAACTAATCTATTGTTAACATCTTAATGTATTAATAAAGTAAATTTTTACTAACCTCTCAACTAGAAATTAAGGTTTTACGAAGTCTACTCTTTCCTAATAGTCTTTTCATGGCTATTCTATAGTCTCTATAAATTACCTAAGTTTTTATATAACCATGAGTTCTATCTCAATCACAAGCGAGAGAAGCATGCTTTCTGATAATATTCCAGTTCCACATTTAACAACGGCGAACTCAGGGCCGCTATATCATGTGGAAAAAATAATTTTAAGCCAAGTAGCAACAATTGAATCATGGTTTAGGCAGAAATGGCAGGAAACCCCACCCCCTTTAACATCATCAGTTGATCTACGCCAGGCTGGCTTTAAATTAGCTCCAGTAGATACTAATTTATTTCCAGCAGGCTTTAATAATCTTAATCCTGATTTTTTACCCTTATGTATTCAAGCTGTACAATCAGTTTTATTTGATTATTTACCAAATTGTAGGCGAATACTTTTATTGCCAGAAAGTCATACTCGCAATCAGTTTTATTTGCAAAGTCTAAATGTATTAAAAAATATTTTAATACAGGCAGGCTTTATTGTTCGTATTGGTAGTCTTGATCCTGAAGTGACTACAGCACAAGAAATGGCCATTGAAGAAGGTGGGTCTATATTGGTTGAGCCGTTAATTCGTAAAGACGATAAAATTGGGCTTGCTAACTTTGAACCTTGTCTTATCGTTCTTAATAACGATTTGTCAACGGGCATACCGCCTATTTTACAAAATATAAAACAACGTATTCGCCCAACAGCCCAATTAGGCTGGTTTAGTCGCCTTAAATCCACCCATTTTCATTTTTTTGAACAAGTGGCCAATGAATTTGCGGACTTGGTTCAGTTAGACTCGTGGCTAATTAACCCTTATTTTAAAGCGGTTGATAATATTGATTTTATGGCGCAAGAAGGCCTTGATGAATTAGCTAATCAAGCGCACGAATTATTAACCAATATTAGAAATAAATACGATCACTATGATATTAATGAGCGGCCTTTTTTAGCTGTTAAAGCAGATAATGGTACCTATGGCATGAGTGTTATGATGATTCATGATGCAGATGAGCTGCGCCAATTGAATCGTAAGCAGCGAACGCGCATGGCAGCAAGTAAAGGTAGTCAAAAAGTAAATAAAGTCATTATTCAAGAAGGCATCTACTCCTTTGAAACCATGCCTAATGGCGCTGTTGCCGAACCTGTTGTTTATATGATTGGGCCTTTTGTAGTAGGCGGGTTTTACCGAGTACATCAAGGTCGCGGCAAGAGTGAAAATTTAAATGCGCCAGGCATGCATTTCGAACCATTAGCCTTTAAGCAACCCTGTAATATGCCACGCTATGAGTATGAGCCAGTTGATTCATGTCCTAATCGTTTTTATGCCTATGGGGTTATCGCGCGATTAGCAGCCCTCGCTGCCGCGCGCGAGATTGCAGCTATCGGAGGGGAGTAATGAAATTAGCAGTATTAATGGATCCACTGCATCTCTTAAAGCCTTATAAAGATACCACGGTAGCAATGCTTAAAAGCGCACAAGAATTAAGCTGGTCTTGTGCTTATTTTACCCCTCGCGATATTGTCTGTCGTGCGGGAGAAGCATATGCCAATGTAAGTAGCCTTACCATTCTTGATGAAAATCAAGCACACTGGGCCGAAACAACGCCACTAGGGGAACGCCCTTTAAGTGATTTTGATATCATTTTAATGCGCAAAGATCCGCCATTTGATATGGAATATATTTATAATACATATGCATTAGAATTGGCTGAGCAAGCTGGTGTTTTAATAGCAAATAAGCCACAAAGTTTACGTGACGCTAATGAGAAGTTTTTTACGCTTAACTTCAAGGCTTGTTGCCCCCCTACCTTAGTATCGAAAGATATAAATTATTTGCGGGCATTCTGGCAAGAGCATCGTGATGTCATTTTTAAACCATTAGAGGGAATGGGTGGGCAAGCTATTTTTCATGTTGATGAAAAAGGTGAAAATTTATCGGTCATTTTGGAGGTACTTACACGCCAGCAGTCAGTCAGTATTATGGCGCAAAAATACATTCCGCAAATAAAAACCTCTGGTGATAAGCGCATCATTGTTATTAATGGCGCACCTATTTCACATGCCCTAGCTCGTATGCCAGCGGAAGGAGAATTGCGCGGTAATTTGGCTGCTGGCGGGAGAGGCACCGTTGTTCCTATCACCGAACGTGATCGCTTTATTTGCCAAGAGCTAGCACCTACCCTACAAAAAAAAGGGCTTTATTTTGTTGGAATTGATGTAATAGGCGATTATCTCACGGAAATTAATGTAACAAGCCCAACCTGCGCTAAAGAAATAATGACTGCCACAGGCATAGACATTACCGGTATGTACTTGCAGTTTTTAGCAACCCTTGTTTCAAGCAAATCCTAGCTGACGCCACGCTTCAAATAAGATAATAGCAACAGCATTAGATAGATTTAAGCTGCGGCTATTTTTCTGCATAGGAATACGAATAGGAGTATAACTTTCTAGCATTGAGCTAGGCAAACCTCGAGTTTCTGGGCCAAATAAAAGTAAATCCTCGTCTTGATAAGTAATCGTATGATAATTTTGCTTGCCCTTCGTAGAGCATGCAAAAATTCGGCGATGTTTATTCTCATCGATAAATGCTTGTTCATTGTTATAATGAATAATGTTTGCCCATTCATGATAATCAAGACCAGCACGCCTCATTCTCTTATCATCTAACTCAAATCCTAAAGGGTGAATAAGGTGTAACTGCGCGCCACTGTTAGCGCATAAGCGAATGATATTACCCGTATTAGGTGGAATTTCAGGTTGATATAAAGCAATATGCAGCATTAGGTTAATTCTTAAGCTATAAAAAAATTGGCATAAGCATAAAGACACTTTCTTTTAACCGCAATAGCTAAGATTGCTGATAGATGATATGGACACTGGTTAAGCCACAGTGTTTTGGCTAGGGAAGGTAAATTAAAAAGAAAACGAATTACCACAGCTTAACTGTAGTGCCTATCGATGATGCAGTATGTAGCCTGGGTGAAACCTGGGTTACGGTCCTTAGGACCTGCACTCAGGCTACATCTAATATAGATACTGCGATTAAGCCACAGTATTTCGGGTGAAGGTACGATTAGATGGTATCAAAAAAAGAAAAAACCGAATTACCGCGGCTTGACCGCGGTATCCAATGTGGCAGAGGATTATAACTTAACTTGGTGTTTTATTTTCTGAGTTATGTGTCATCGTGCGCGTGGATTTATCTGCTGTATTATCATCTTTGGTTGCTAATAAATTATTCGTTTTATTAGTAATGATGCTATTAGTTACCTCATTAACTGATTTATCAGTGATTGCAACAACTGCTGCCTCTGTCTCAGAGCTATCCTCATCAACATAATCAGCGCCTGCCTCTTGAGTGTCTGACTCATCATCACCATCAATATAGAGGTCATCTGTATCAGAGTCGGTACTTGCCATTTCACCTGTAATCTGATAATTACGACTTTGTAAATACGCATCTCTTAAGAAGGTGTATTTATCTAGCGCTTCTTCTAATATATGATCGGTTTCTAAGTATTGAGAACGTAAGTCGACGTAGCGCAATCCTAATAAACTATAAAGTACGGCATGATTATCATAACTTATGTACGGATAGGGAGTTAAAAGGAAATATTCCCCAAGCATTCCGAAACCATCACGGACAGTACTTGGACCTAAAAAAGGAATGACTAAGTAGGGTGATTTTTTATTACCCCATTTGGCAAACGTGAGTCCTAAGTCGTTGCTATGAGGTGGCAAACTAAAACGAGCAGCAGCCACATCAAATAGGCCACCGATACCTAGGGTTGAATTAATTAAAAAGCGCCACGTGTCTTTGATAGCATAACTAAATTCAGCTTGTAGTATGTCATTAGCCACGGTTGGAATCATATTAACATTGTTATACGCATTATTAACACTGACTCTAATTGGCCCAGGAATAACCGCTTTATAAAACTTAGCGGGTGGTTTTAGCATTGTTGCGTCAAAGGCCATATTAAAATTATGAACTTTTCGATTAAAAGATTCATAAGGATCATCAGGGTTAGGCCCTTTATGGATACAGCTACATAACAGCAAAGAGCTTATTATAGTTGTTAGCTTTAAGTGCATGATGATTTTCTTTTAAAAGAAATTAACTTTGATGTTACACCACTTTAGCAGTCTTGCAAACTGAAGAATTAACCCTTTAAAGAGAAATGCTTATACATCATCTTAGCTCAAAATCTAGATGAAAAACCAACACATTCAATTCAATAAATCTATTCAAATTGCATGATAAACGTGACTGGCCCATCATTGCACAAAGTTACTTGCATATCAGCGCCAAATTCACCACAAGCAATAGGTGAGTATTGCTCACGTGCAAGGGCTATCAATTCTGTAAATAACCTTCTTCCCTGTTCTGGCGGCGCTGCTTTTGAAAAACTGGGGCGCAAGCCAGAGTTTGTTTCTGCTAAAAGCGTAAATTGTGGTACAAGTAGTAACCCGCCTTGTACTTGCGCAATGGTTAAATTCATTTTTCCTTGCTCATCAGAGAAGATTCGATAGTTTAAGCATTTTCTCAACATGGCATGAAGCGTTTGTAAGGAGTCTGAAGGCGCAAAACCACATAAAATTAATAAACCATGGTCTATTTTAGCGATAGTAGTTCGTTCAACATCAACAGAGGCCTGTTTAACACGTTGTATAACAGTTATCATAAGCAGTTATTTTGATAGGCAAGTTGCTTGGTTGCTGTAATTAGAGCATCAATAATACCAGGCTCACAATAGGAGTGACCTGCTTCTCTAACAATACTCAGTTGCGATAAGGGCATCATCTGATGCAGTTCCCAAGCATGAGTTAAAGGGCATACCATATCATACCGCCCATGAATAAGGTAAGCAGGGATGTGTTTTACTTTATCTATGTTATTTAATATTTGATTTTCTTCAATAAAATAATGATTAGTTAAATAATAAGATTGTAGTGTTGCGAGTGCTAGGGCAAAGTGCGGTTCAGTGTATTCTTCAATAAAATTGACGTGCACTTGCAAGCAACTACAACGTGCCTCCCACAGGGCCCAATTTTTTGCCGCTGCCATACGTGCTAATTCATTATCGCCCTGTAAGCAGTTCGTATAATAGTCAATAATTTGCTTTCTTTCTTCAACAGAAGCAAGTTCAATAAATTCTTTCCAATAATCAGGATAAATAATATTGGCGCCTTTTTTATAAAACCAATCAATATCCTGCTGCCTACCTAAAAACACACGCTGAAATAAGAAACTATTCACATTGTGCGGATATTTTTGAGCGTATAAAAGAGCAAGCAAAGCGCCCCAACCAATGCCAAATAATATAATATGTTGTAGTTTAAGAAAATGACGAATAGTTTCAATATCTTCAACTAAGAGCTCGGTGTTATTATTTTGCAGTTCAGCATGCGGGGTTGAGCGGCCACATCCTCTTTGATCAAAAATAATGATACGATAAAGCTCAGGATCGAAAAAACGTCTTAAAGTGATATCCCCGCCAGCGCCTGGGCCTGCGTGTAAGATGACAACAGGTATTCCTTCTGGATTTCCCGTTTCTTCAACATAGAGAACATGCGGTTTACCTACAGGAAGTTCATAGCATTTATAAGGTTTAATAATTGGATAGAGGTTTTGCATAATTCTCTCAGTATTATACTTTCATTAACAACAGAAATAAGAACAAAATTATTTCGGGAGTTAGTTTGCTAATACGTTTTAACACGCTTAGTCTATGTTTAATAAATATACTCTAATATTAGATTACTTAGCGCTTAGAAGTCTATTTTTAAAATATTTCTATATAGCTTTGTCTTTATGAACCAAATTAAAGATAATGCACCATTTAGCATTAAAAGGTTATGAGTTACATGACAGCATTCCTTGACGGATTAAATGACGAGCAGCGTAAAGCGGTCACCGCGTCTTTAGGCAATACATTGGTGTTAGCCGGAGCCGGAAGCGGTAAGACCCGAGTATTAATCAGTCGTATTGCCTGGTTAATAGAGCACCACATGATGTCACCATATGCCATTTTAGCGGTAACATTTACCAATAAAGCCGCAGGTGAAATGAAAGCACGGCTTAATCAATTACTCAATGCGCCTTTAATGGGATTGTGGGTAGGGACGTTTCATAGCCTTTGCCATCGTTTATTAAGGCGCCATTACCAAGCTGCCCAATTACCTGAACATTTTCATATTTTAGATAGTGACGATCAGATACGGATTATTAAGCGAGTTATTGCTGCTTTGAAGTTAGATCCCGAGCAGTGGCCGTTTAAGCAAGCGCAAGCTTTTATTAATAACAAGAAGGATGAAGGTTTACGTCCCCATCATATCCAACCTTTATCTTATGGCCCAACGCGCACCTTACTGCAAATTTATAAAAGTTATGAAGAGGCTTGCGCCCAGGCAGGGGTGATTGATTTCGCTGAGCTATTATTACGAACGCATGAATTATTACGCAATAATCCCGATATTTTGGCGCACTATCAGCAACGCTTTCATGCTATTTTAGTTGATGAGTTTCAAGATACCAATGCCATTCAGTATTCATGGATTCGCCTACTCGCAGGAGATCATGCGTCAGTAATGGCAGTAGGGGATGATGATCAGTCCATTTATAGCTGGCGAGGGGCACGCGTTGAAAACATTCAGCAATTTTCAGAAGATTTTAAACACACAGAAGTAATTCGGCTTGAACAAAATTACCGTTCTACGTCTACTATTCTTAGTGCCGCTAATGCATTAATTGAAAATAATAATACGCGGATGGGCAAAGAGTTATGGACAGCCGGAACTGCTGGCGAAAAGATTATTGTTTACAGTGCTTTTAATGAGTTGGATGAAGCGCGTTTTGTCAGCGAACGCATTGCTATGGCCATTAAACAAGGTTTAAATCCAAATGACATGGCTGTCTTATATCGCTCCAATGCGCAATCCCGAGTCATTGAAGAAGCCTTATTGCGGGCAGGAATTGCTTATCGCATTCATGGTGGCGTACGCTTCTTTGAACGTGCAGAAATTAAGGATACGCTGGCTTATTTAAGATTAATAGCTAATTACGATGATGTGGCAGCGTTTGAGCGGGTGATTAACTTCCCAGCGCGTGGTATTGGTGAAAAAACGCTAGACGATATAAGGGATTTAGCGAAACAAGAGCAGCTATCCTTGTGGCAGGCTGCAAATAAAATGCTACAAGAAAAACGATTGCCGTCGCGCGCAGCCCTTGCCTTAATGAAATTTATCACCTTAATTGTAAACTTAAAGCAAAAAATCCAAACGATGGCATTAGATGAACAGATTAGTACAGTCATTAAAGACAGCGGATTGTATGATCATTTTGCTAAAGTGAAAAATGATAAGGCAGAGTCTAGATTAGATAACTTGCAAGAATTGATTAATGCAGCTAAGCAATTTCGTTATGAGCAAGATACTGAAGAGCCTATACCAATATTAGTAGCATTTTTAGCCCATGCTTCTTTAGAAGCAGGCGAAATGCAAGCGCAAGAACATGAGCAATACGTGCAATTAATGACGCTACATGCAGCAAAAGGCCTAGAATTTCCAATCGTATATTTAGTAGGCTTGGAAGAAGGGTTATTTCCTAGTAGGCAATCTGTTGAAGAACCCGGTCGCCTAGAAGAAGAGCGTCGTTTATGTTATGTAGGCATGACCCGCGCTATGCAGAAGTTAATTGTCACTTATGCCGAGATTCGCAGACAATATGGTCGCGAAGAATACCATAAGCCATCACGCTTTTTGCGAGAAATACCGGAAGAATTGCTTGATGAAATCCGAGTCAGTGCTCGTTTTCAAGCGCCTATCATTAAACCTGCGACTGACAAATCCTCGCTAATGACTGCGAAAGAAGCAGGTATAAAAATAGGCCAAGCTGTGTCGCATGCTAAATTTGGCCAGGGTAAGGTTTTATCAGTCGAAGGTAGTGGTGCCCATACGCGGGTACAGGTTAAATTTAAAGTACATGGGGTTAAGTGGTTAGTTTTAGCTTATGCAAATCTAACACTTGAAGGGTGTGCATCATAGCAGTTAACCATGTGGCTTAGGTATAAAGCAGCTATTTCTTGTTTGGCTAGCTCATAAGAAATTATTGCAATAAATTACATCTAACCTAAGAGATTAGGTTTAATTCTTGTTTAAATTCAACTTAAACTTGAATTTAAACTAAGCTGATGCTACGTTTGCGCATAGCAAAATAAAACTAACGGGAGAGGTTGTGAAATTAAAAACTTTAGTAACAGCAAGTGCGCTGATGGCAATTACTGTTTCACCAACATTAATGGCTGCTAATAGTAATAATACATCGAATACAACAACTAGTAGCTTCACGGATGCGCAAAAAAAAGATATTCAAAAAGTGGTACATGATTATTTAGTAAATAATCCAGAAGTACTTATTGAAGCTTCACAAGCATTACAACAAAAACAACAGCAAACAATGCAGCAAGAAGCGCAACAAGCTATTTCGCAGAATACTCAACAGTTATTTACTGACCCACTAACGGTAGTAGGTAACCCTAAAGGTGACGTAACCTTAGTTGAATTCTTTGATTATCAATGCATTCATTGTAAAAAAATGTCGCCTGTCATTAATGACCTTATTAAAAAGAACAGTAATCTAAAAGTGGTTTATAAAGAATTTCCAATTTTTGGTAAAAGTTCTGAAAATGCATCTCGGGCTGCTTTAGCGGCTGCTATGCAAGGTAAGTACTTACAAATGCATGAAGCCTTATTTAATCAAGAACAACGTCTAAATGATCAGTCTATTGAAAATGCGGCTAAATCAATCGGTTTAGACATGAATAAATTTAAAACGGATATGAACAGCAAAACAGTGACTGATGCACTTGATGCCAATCGCCAGCTTGCTGAGAAATTACGTTTGATGGGCACACCTGCTTTCATTATTGGTTCAACACCTGCTGGCCAATTTAAACAAGGCAGCCAACCTACGTTTATCCCTGGCGCTGCAAGCCCTGAATCCTTACAGGAATTAATTAATAAAGCTGGTTCTGGCAACAATAATAGTTAATTCTATTGGCTCATTATCCGATTAATAGATTTAAATTATTCCAATCTATAAGCTGCAGTTAAATACTGCAGCTATCAATTGCAAAGCAATCTAAAGCAAAATCTACTGGTTATACAAGCGGCTTATTAAGCTTTTAGTTGAAAAAAGGGCAGTTTACTTAAGGTAGTACTCGTATTTTTTTTAAAACATGGCAAAATTAGGCCAATGATTTTATTTGCGAGGTATTAAAAGCAAATGACGCATATTAAGACGTTCCAAGATATTATTTTAACGCTACAGAACTATTGGGCCAAACAAGGTTGTGTTATTTTACAACCGCTAGATATGGAAGTAGGGGCCGGTACATTTCATCCAGCAACCTTTTTACGTGCTATTGGACCTGAGCCTTGGGCCGCTGCTTATGTGCAACCTTCACGCCGACCAACTGATGGCCGATATGGTGAAAATCCAAATCGGGTACAACATTATTACCAATTTCAAGTTATTTTAAAGCCATCACCGCTAGACATTCAGGAAAAGTATTTAGACTCCTTACGTGCCTTAAGCGTTGATCCCTTAATGGATGATATTCGCTTTGTTGAAGATAATTGGGAGTCCCCTACGCTCGGGGCATGGGGCCTAGGATGGGAGGTTTGGCAAAATGGCATGGAAGTCTCGCAATTTACTTATTTTCAGCAAGTCGGGGGCTTACCCTGTAAGCCGGTAACTGGTGAATTAACCTATGGTTTAGAACGACTCGCTATGTTTATTTTAGGTGTTGATAATTTATTTGATTTGCCCTGGAGTATTACCAAACAGGGCACCATTACGTATGGCGATGTGTTTCATCAGAATGAAGTTGAAATGTCAGCTTATAATTTCGAGCATGCAAATACCGATGTGCTTTTTCACCAGTTTGATTGCTATGAAAAAGAAGCTGAAAAATTAGTCGCACTTAAATTGCCTCTACCAGCTTACGAAATGGTTATTAAAGCCTCGCATGTATTTAATTTACTAGACGCACGGCGTGCGATTTCAGTCACTGAAAGGCAACGCTATATTTTGAGAGTAAGACAATTATCTAGAGCAGTCGCAAAGACTTATTTAGAAGCGCGCGAGGCGCTCAATTTTCCTATGTTAAAGGTGTGTGATGGTCAATAATTTTTTATTTGAATTAGGTTGTGAAGAACTTCCTTCAGGCGCAGTAGGGCCTTTAAGTGAGGCACTAGTTAAGCATATCAAAGAAGCCCTTGCCAAGCTTGAGCTTCATTATGGTGCAATCACTGCGTATGCAGCACCACGGCGTTTAGCAATTTTAATTAATGACTTAGTTAACGAACAACCTACTCAAAGACAAGTAAGACGTGGCCCTGCAAAAGCCGCAGCTTACAATGCGCAAAATGAACCAACGCCTGCTCTTTTGGGATTTGCAAAATCTTGCAATGTAGCAATAGATGCGCTAACCATTAGCCAGACTGATAAAGGGGAGTGGGTGGTTTATGAGTCAGAAATTGCAGGTGCAAAAGTAAGTACACTATTACCAACAGTGATTAAAGAAGCATTAGCTAGTTTACCTATTGCAAAGCCTATGCGTTGGGGAGAAGGTGATGCGGAATTTGCACGCCCTGTGCATTGGATTGTGATGTTACTGGGACAAGATGTCTTGCCATGTGAAATTTTAGGTGTACAAGCGGGTAAACATACCTATGGCCATCGTTTTCATGCACCACAAGCCATTTCAATAGATAATCCTTGCCAGTATGAGACACGTTTACAAGATGCCTATGTAATAGCTGATTTTGCTAAACGTCGCGAAATAATTCTTAAGCAACTCAATGAGAAAGCTAAGGAAAATAACGCGCAAGCTGTCTTAAGTGATGACTTAATCAATGAGGTGACGTCTATTGTTGAATGGCCTGAAGTATTAGTGGCGCACTTTGATAAAGAATTTTTAGAAGTCCCTGCTGAGACGCTCATTGCAGCTATGCAAACCCATCAAAAATGTTTTGCTCTGCGCGATGAAAATGGACAACTGTTATCTACTTTCCTAACGGTGGCTAATATTCAGAGCACCAGTCCCAAGCAAGTCATTGCTGGTAATGAAAAAGTCATGCGAGCACGCTTAAGTGATGCAGCTTTCTTTTTTGAGCAAGATAAAAAACGACCATTAAGCCATCATATTGCAGCAACGGCTAAAGTGATATTTCAAGCCAAACTGGGTACGTTATTAGATAAAGCCACGCGCATGCAAACGTTAATGGGTTTTTTAATTGAGAAATTGCACTTAACTAAGCCACATGCGTTACGGGCAGCAGAGCTAAGTAAATGCGATTTAATGACTGGCATGGTTGGAGAATTTCCTGAATTACAAGGTTTAATGGGCTACTATTATGCGCTAAATGATGGTGAAGATAAGGACGTGGCTGTTGCATTACATGAACAATACTTACCGCGATTTGCAGGTGATGAGCTACCTAAATCGGCCTTAGGGATGTCGTTATCCTTAGCTGATCGCCTGGATACTTTACTGGGTATTTTTGCAATTGGTCAGCGGCCAACAGGGGTGAAAGATCCATTTAAATTACGTCGTCACGCGCTAGCTGTCGTGCGTTTACTGATTACAAGCCCGCATTCATTAAGTTTAGCGCAATTAATTGACCAGACGGCAAAGACTTACAGTACGCCCTTAGTAGAGCAAGCTCAGGAGATAAGTGCTGATCTCAAATCTTTTATTTTAGAGCGCCAGCAATCTTATTATCTTGCTCAAGGTATTTCTGTCGATTTTGTGCAAGCAGTGCGAGCGAGACAGCATGATGAGTTAGATGATTTTGATAAACGGATTAACGCGCTTAAGTTTTTTGCGAGCCTACCAGATGCAGCTATGCTTTCAGCGGCATGCAAACGCGTCAATAATCTATTACAGCAAGAAGAAACACAAGAGTATCAGCTGTGTCTTGTAGATGAGAGCTTATTACAAGAAGAAGCAGAGCAAAGCCTTTTTTCTAAGTTACAAGATATGAAACAAAGTATCAGCAGCCTTTATGAAACTAAAGACTATGTAGCAATTCTTACCCAACTTGCTACGTTGCGGCCTACTGTTGATGCATTTTTTGAAAATGTGATGGTCATGGTCAATAATACAAATACAAAGAAAAATAGATTGGTCTTGTTATCACACTTACAAGATATGTTACAGGGGGTGGCTGATATATCAGAGTTACAATTTACTTAAGGCAGCTTAAAGAAGGTTAAGATGTCAGCAACAACTAAAATAGTTTTATTAGATCGCGATGGTGTTATTAATCATGATTCACCGCATTATATTAAATCAATAGATGAGTTTATCCCTATTCCAGAAAATATTGCAGCGGTTGCTCGCCTGACTGCTGCGGGTTATCGTATTGGTATCGCTACTAATCAGTCTGGTATTGCTCGTGGGCTATATTCGGAAGAAGATTTAATTAAAATTCATCGTAAGATGATAGAAGTTATTGAAGCCGCAGGTGGCAGAATAGATGCCATTGAATACTGTTCCCATTTGCCAAACACAGATTGTTTATGTCGTAAACCAAAGCCTGGTATGTTATTAGCGCTTGCAAAAAAACTAGGCTGCTCTAGTTTGCAAGGTATTCCATTTGTAGGTGACCGCGTGTCTGATATTCAAGCAGCTGAGGCAGCAGGGGCGAGTCCTGTTATAGTATTGTCAGCAATGACTGATGGCAGAGAATTGCTAAATTATCTTTATGTTCCGACGTTTAATTCCTTAGCTCAATGGGTTGATTCATTAATGGCTAAACAATGTTTAGTGAATTAGCCATAGGCTATGAGGATGAGGCGCAAAAAGAGCAGGCTGTGGTTTTAGCCGACGATTTAAACCTACCTATCGATAATCAAGCGCAAAATAAATTAGTATTAACAGCAGATAAATTAATACTGCATGTTAAGCCTTTCTTGCCTTTATACAGTGTATTTACGCGTCAATTTTGGCAAAAGCGCTATCAAGAAGGGAAAAATCAAGGTTTAATACGCGCTTGTAAGCCTATTTCAGGCATGCGAATTATTGATGCAACGGCTGGATGGGGCAAAGATGCAGCTATTTTAGCAAGTTTTGGGGCAGAAGTTTTAATGTTAGAACGAAACCCCATTATGGCGGCTTTACTTAAGGATGGGTTATTGCGTCGCGGTGATGAACCATGTCCTCTTAAGTTACATTTACTAAATCAAGATGCCATTACTTATTTAAATGATTTAAAAAAACCAGACTATCCGCATTTAATTTACTTAGATCCCATGCATCCTACACGTCAAAAAGCAGCTTTAGTTAAAAAAGAGATGCAGGTTCTCCAAAATTTAATTGAACCAGACAACGATGCTTTAGAATTAATAAATGTCGCAAGAGCCCGCTGTTTGCAGAAAGTCGTTGTGAAATGGCCAGAGCAAACCCCGCCATTGCTTAAACCCTCAGCGAGTATTCATGGCAAGACAGTACGCTTTGATAGTTATTTACCCAAATAGTAGCTTAAAATAATCTGTATCATTGCCTCCAAAACCACCTGTCTTTGCGAGCAAAGCGAAGCAATCCAGGTCGGGTGTTTGTAAGTAGCACTGCCCTGGATTGCTTCACTTTCACGTTGTGAAAGTTCGCAATGACGACTTTTCCTAAATGTGGCCTAGAAATTGCAAAATACCTAAGTGATTAATAAGTTTCTAGATTTAATAGAAAATTTAAATCAGTAGTTTATTTAGACTTTTTTTTAAAATAATCTACAATTAACTATTATTGTTTTTTTAAAAAACAAACTGGCTATTGTTTTTCTCAATATGGGGAGAAAGAAATTTTTTCTTCAACAGGATGGGAGAACATAAATTATGATTTTATTAGAGAAACTAGCATTGCTGCGTACGGTAGATATTTTTAAAAACGTAAGCGATGATTTATTAATTGAAGTCGCTGGCCGTACAACAGAAGAATATGCAAAAGCAGGTACACCCATTGTTAAGAAGGGGGATTTAGGCGATATTCTTTATATTATTAGTTCTGGCAAGGTTGCCATTCAGGATGGTAATCGAATTTTAGCGACGCTAGGTGCTAAGCAAATATTTGGTGAATTAGCAGTCTTATCCCCTAAGCCGCGTACCGAGTCGGTCGTAGCCTTAGAAAATTGCTCACTGTTGAAATTAAAACGATTTCATTTATTTGAGCACATGGATGTCAACTTTACCATCAGTATTATCGATGCTTTATGTCAACGCATACGTAATATGGCCAAGCAAATTGATAATTTATCTAGAAAGAATGATCAAGTCGCCTAACTATTAATTATTAGTTAATGATAACCTGTTATACTTTGTTTATATATTTACTATTCTGTATAAGGTAATAGGTGGATTATGGTGTTAGATATTAAAAAATTTCCAATACTTGGGAAGTATATCGCTACTAATGAGCTGCTTAAAGTTTTTAGCCCTGAGCAAATGACAAAAAAACTCTATGAATATAGAGCAAGTTTTAGTCTCGAAAAAGGATTAACTTGTCAAGATGCGTTAAAAACCTATACTGAAGGGCGTATAGGAACTATTTCAGGCTTTAAAGACATTAAAGCGTCCGATGGCAAACCAATGAATGAAAAAGTGCCAGAAGGCTCTGCCAGTGCCGACCTACTTGCAAAGGCGCTAAAATTAAATGACAAATCTGAAAAGGCGCTTGAAAATTTTAGTAAAAAAATTGATGCAGCTAATAAACTTATTGAGGAAGGGCGATTTGTGCCTGCGGATATTGGCAGCTATTTACAAGATTTACGTACTAAAACAACTGATAAACTAACCAAACAATATGAAGCAGACAAAACCAATCTTGAAGAACTATTTAAAAACCCTGAGTTTGTAGCAGATATCACAAAGAACATGGGTATTGAGCCAGAAAACCAAGCTAAGGTCGATCAACTTAAAAAAGATATGCTGGATGCAATTAAAAAGAAACATGATGAAGAATTTGGCAAATTTGATAAAGCAATGGACGATCAAGTTAAGCAATTTTTTGATATGGCTGAAAAGGAATATCAGCGTATTAGTTATTTTGCAGCGCTGTATCATAATGCGAAATCCAGAGACATGAAACTTGCTATTGATGCTTGGTATGACGCAAATCACAAAGATACAGGCCAGGCGAGTAGTGCCTCTGTAAATTATAATCCTGACAAAGGTTTAGCAACGTTTAAAGGATTAAAATTTAAAGATTTAGAAACAATTCAAACAATTACTGGTCGTAAAGTGGTTTATACCCAAGAAGATGGTAAAGACGTGTTTACTGTAACTTTACCTAAAATAGGCCTTTTCTATTATAATTCTCGTCATCAAAATCTTGACTACGACTTAACTAGTTTAGCACAATCTGTGCGCGCAGCTGGTCACGATACTATTACCTTTAATTTAGAATATAGACCCTCATCAACAGACCCTAAAGATCAAGAATATGCCAGAGAATTAGGGCGCAAAGCTTACGAGGCGGCACTAAGATCAGGTTTTGATCCTAACGATCCTAAATCTAAAGAAAAAAATATAGTGATTAAAGTTAATGGTAAAGCAATTGAAATTAATGAGCTTTTTGCACAAGAGCCTACTCGTCAACAGCTGGCTGAGCGTGATGCCGAAAGGGATAAAAAAGACTTGCAAAATTGGCGAAAACAATATGGCTTCGGGCAAGATAATTCAATAGAGCGAACGAAAGGGGTTAAGACGGCAGTCAAAGATATTGTTAAACCTAAGCCAGAGACACCGGAGATTGATCCAGCGTTAAGAACCCCTCAAATTGGTCAAACCACTTAACTTAATTGAATACTATTATCAGAAAGAGCACTAGGTTTTAAGTGCTCTTCTTTTATCTTATACGCCATAAAATAAGCTACGTTTTATGATATCTATAATTACCGCTCAACTTTCTTAGATTACTTCAGTTATTTTCCTCTCACCTCTAAAGAATCTAAAAATAAGAGGAGCTTTGGCATAAACATTCTGATATCGATTTGCAATCTGACTCACGTTAAATAGTGCTGTAAATGAAGCTAGAATTCTGTTATTTTTGATATTGAGCCCGACTCAAGCATGGAATCAACTAAACCTAGCAAAGGAGATGTGCGATGAATAATCGACGTTTTAATGATTTTGAGACAGGGGTTGATGAACTAATGGATGTTCAAGATAGCACGGAAGCAAGTTTAAGTAAAAAGTTAGAGCGTCGACGTCGTATTGAGGATTTATTTGAAGAACGACGGTTACGGGAAGAGTTAAGGGAATTTGATTTGATTTAACCTTCTTAATCAACTTATTTAGATGTTGCTATTTAAATTATCTCCGCTTGCGCGGAGACAATAAAAGTTTTCCAATCTATTCTTTACATGTCAATTTTTCTCACCAGGCAGGTATTGCGCCATCGCCAAAGAGTGTTTTGGCTTTTTCTTTTACTTCTGGTGAATTAAATGCTTTAACAAATTGTTCTAATTGCGCTCTTTTGTTACTGTCACTGCGAATTACGATTAAATTAACATAAGGGGAATCTTTAGTTTCTACAAATAATGCATCCCGCGCAGGACTTAAGCCTGCTGGAATAGCAAACGTTGTATTAATAACAGCAGCATCTACGTCGGCTAAAACTCGGGGAAGCTGCGCTGCATCGAGTTCTTTTATCTGTAATTGTTTAGGATTGGTCGCAATATCAGCAGTCGTTGCTGTGGCTGCTTTGTTTAAAGTAATTAATTTTGCTTGTTGCAATAACAAGAGGGCACGTGCTTCATTACTTGGGTCATTAGGAATGGCGATAATGGCTTTATTCGGAAGATCACTAAGGGATTTAAACTTTTTAGAGTAAATGCCGGTAGGGTAAATAAATGTTTTGCCAATGACTTCAAAGTTATAACCGTGCGCCTTCATTGCTGCTTGCAAATAAGGAAGATGCTGATAAATATTTGCATCTAAGCTACCGTCTTGTAACGCTTCATTAGGTAGATTGTAATCACTAAATTCTACTATTTTAATGGTTAAACCATAATTTTTTAAGGCAACATCGCGAGCTACTTCGGCTAAATCGGTTTCGGGGCCTGCAATGGTGCCAATCGTTAAGGTATTTGGCGAGGGCTTGTTGCAAGCAACAAGGCTAACTATCAGTAATAATAAAGCAATAATACGCACTTAGTTCTCCAGGGCTTTAAGTTAAAAGTCTATCTATAAATACAAACAGCGCTTGGCAAGCCTGTCACCACTTATTTGAATTAATTGTACAATAATAACTAAGATTAATACTGTTGCAATCATGATAAGCACATTAAAACGTTGGTAACCATAGCGGATTGCTAAATCACCTAAACCACCGCCACCTACCGTGCCTGCCATAGCAGAGTAGTTCACTAAGGTTATCGCAGTGACAGTGATTGATTGAATAAGTGCAGGCAAGGCCTCTGGCAAGAGAATAAAACGAATCATTTGCCAAGTTGTTGCCCCCATGGAAAAACCTGTTTCAATTAAACCTGTGGGTAAATTGCGATAAACATTATCAACCAAACGTGCAAAAAATGGTGTAGCCCCTAAGGTTAAAGGCACAATTGCAGCATTAGTACCGATAGAGGTACCAACGAAAAAACGAGTAATTGGAATTAAAGCTACTAATAAAATAATAAAAGGAATAGAGCGGCTAAAATTAATAAGGCCAGAAATAAAGCGATTGAGATGCGGATGTGGTTTTATTGTTGCCGTACTAAAGAGTAATGTACCTAAAGGTAGCCCTAAAATAATGGCAAAAAGAGTGCTTAAGAGCACCATATAAATTGTTTGCCCACTGGCAAGCATTAAGTCATAAAATAGTGTCAGCGACATACCCTAAAATCTCCACAGTTAAAGTAGCTTGCTTGCAGCGCTCAATAAAAGCATTCAAGAGCATCTTGTCTGCACATAATTCAACAATTAATACGCCACAAGTAACCGTCTCAATGCGGTCAATATTAGCTAATAAAATATTAATATCTAAGTTAAGTTCTCGGCTCGTTTGGCTAATAAACGGTACTGTTGCCGTTTCTCCTTGAAAAAAGAGACGCAAGACAGGCTTATCCGTTGGTTCAGTTAATAAGTGATCAGTTAAAGATGGCGGTAATTGAGGTGTTAATTGTGCATAAAGCATTTTACGTGCTTGGCTATTTATATCATCAAAGACATTAGCTAATGCCACAACTTCAATAATTTTACCATTTTCCATAACAGCTAGGCGATGGCAAATGCGTTTAACGACTTCCATTTCATGGGTAATCAGCACAATAGTAATGCCATAGAGTTGATTAATCTTTTTTAACAGCTGTAATATTGATTCAGTTGTTTTAGGATCCAATGCTGAAGTAGCTTCATCGCATAATAAAATACTAGGTGAGTAGCTAAGCGCTCTTGCAATGGCCACGCGTTGTTTTTGGCCACCACTTAATTGAGAGGGGTAAGCATCTTTCTTTTCATCTAGCTCAACTAAAGGTAATAGCTCGTCTATTTTTTCAGCAATAGCTTGTTCGCTTACGCCCTGAATACGCATGGGTAAAGCAATATTTTCATAAACAGTTTTAGAATTTAATAAATTAAATTGTTGAAAAATCATGGCTATTTTATGACGAGCCTGACGTAATTCTTTGCGGCTTAAACTAGAAATGGTTTGATTATTGATAGTTATTTCGCCCGAATCTGGACGCTCTAATAAATTAATAGCGCGCAATAACGTGGATTTACCAGCACCACTTTTACCAATAATGCCAAAAATTTCACCTTCTTGAATAAATAAATTAATATCTTGTAATGCATTAATCTGTTTAAAGGATTTATTTAAGCCAACTAATTCAATCATCTCACCTACCTGATAAACTTATCTAGAGCGTTACCCACTAAGCGTTATAATTTATTGTAAGCTTGCTCACTTACGCTTAGTCTAAAATTTAGTGGGCGACGCTATAGGTACTCACGATTGAATAATAGTGCGGTATGCTAAAGAGGGGCAACCTGCTTTAGCCGAATTTACAAGAAAATTATTCTTGAGCGCCCGCAAGCTAAGTATTCAAATCAGCGCATCCCTCATAATACAATAATTATGCCCTAAAAAAAACCAGGTAGAATAATTATTCTTGTTAAGCCGGCTCGCAATCAACAAATTTGTCTTTAACTAGTTGTTAAAAACATTCATAAAATTAACTAAACGGTTTAATAGGAATTTGTTTAACTATCTCGTTGACTTCCATTGGTACTTTATTATCAATATCCATAGCAGTTTTGTCAGCATAAAAGGCACACCAGCTAAGCAACGACGGTGGATATTGTTTATTTCGTAACTCCCAAGCATAACGCTCTGCAAGCGGATTTGAGATAATCGTGCCTTGGCCATCAACCAGAATAACAGCCTCAATATTCGTAAACACCGCTTTAAGCGCTTGCCGCTGCTTGGGCGTCATTGCCTGAATTTCACTATAGCTAAGCGTAATTGTTTTTATATGAGGTAATGAGTCTTTAAGTTTGTCTAATTTTTCTACTGAAAAAGTATGTAAATTATTTTGGCTTAAATTAAGACTACTAACAGTTGCAGGGATGGCTGTGAATATTTTTGCTAGTTCCATGCCTGTCTTATGGTCAAAAAGATTTTTACTTAGATTAAGAGACACAATGTGGGCTGAAATAGTAGCTAATAAGGTTACCAAATTTTCTAAGGTGTGGAGAAGGTTATCGCTTAAATCAAGAGAAGTAATAGTAGTAGGAATAGCTGCAAGGAGTTGTACTAACCTTGCGTGCTCATGCCTAGCAAGGCAATTGGTGCTTAAATTAAGTGAGCTTATACTAGGTGGAATAGCAGCTAGAAGTAGTTCTAAGTCTGTGCTTCTTACATTGTATAGAAAATTTTCGCTTAAATCTAAAGAGGTAATGTGATTAGGAAGAGCTGCAAAAAACTGTATTAATGCTGTTATATTTGGGCTGGTAAGCTTATGCTTTAAGATTAATAGGTTGACTGCGGAATTTAATTCTTTTATTACTGCAACTGCCTGATTTAAATTAGTTTCTTTCTCTATAATTAATGTGTACTGCATAGAAGGTTGCCAAAAGCACAATAAGCAAAAAGTGCATGTACTATACACATTGAAATTTAAAAGGCAATCTTAATATGGTTAAAGGCCTTTTTTAAGCTTATTAATCAATTGTATCTGACACATTCAAAATAATTAATTTGTTAATTCCGACCTATCCTTAAAATAGGCTAGTGCTTCTGGATTGGCTAGGGATTGAATATTATTAATCTCTTGGCCATGAACAATTTGGCGTACAGCAACTTCCACAATTTTACCACTCATGGTGCGTGGAATATCAGGTACTTGCAGAATTTTAGCGGGCACGTGACGAGGTGAAGCATTGCGTTTTATTGTTTGCTTAATTAAATCTTGTAACTCGTCATCCAATTGTAAGCCTTCTTGTAATTTGACAAACAGAATAATACGAATGTCATCTTGCCAATCCTGCCCAATCACAATACTGTCGACTACTTGTGGAATTTTTTCAACTTGACGATAAATCTCTGCTGTACCAATTCTTATGCCACCTGGATTTAAAATAGCATCCGAACGACCATAAATAATTAAACCTTGATGTCTGGTAATTTCTGCAAAATCCCCATGTGCCCATACATTTTTATAACGTTCAAAATAGGCATGTTTATAAGCTTTTTTTTCAAAATCATTCCAAAAATAAATAGGCATAGATGGAAAAGGTTTGGTACAGACTAATTCACCACGCTCCTGAACGACAGGGTGGCCTTGTTCATCGAACACGTTCACAGCCATGCCTAAGCCAAAACATTGTAATTCACCTTTATAAATAGGCAGTAGGGGATTACCTAGAGCAAAGCAGGAAACAATGTCTGTCCCACCAGAGATAGAACTTAATTGGACCTCTGCTTTGATATCCTGATAAACAAAATCATAATTTTTCGGCAGTAATGGCGAGCCTGTAGAAAGGATGGTGCGCAATGTCTCTAATTTAAAACGGGTACTAGGCTTAGCATCCGCTTTATCAACCGCTGAAATGAATTTGGCACTGGTACCAAATACCGTAATCTTTTCATCATTAATTAATTGAAAAAGCCGATAAGCGTCAGGATAAGTAGGCGAGCCGTCATAAAGAGTTAACGTGGCACCTAAAGCAAGTACAGAAACCATCCAATTCCACATCATCCAGCCACAGGTAGTGTAAAAAAATAAGTTATCTTTTTCCGTGATGTCAGTGTGTAAGCCAAGTTCTTTAATATGTTGTAATAGTGTTCCACCCGCACCATGAACAATACATTTAGGTTTACCCGTTGTACCTGAAGAAAACAAAATATAGAGAGGATGAGCAAATGGCAAATTTTGAAATTCACACGTGGTTATTTGTTGAATAAAGTCATCCCATAAGCAAGCATTCGTAAGATTAAATTGTTCGTTATTAGAAGTTAAAATGGGGCAAATAATGATTTTTTGTAATGAGGGTAATGCTTGGCTAACTTCTTTAATCTTAGGCAGATCTTGATGAGCTTTGCCTAAATAATAATGACCATTGCAAACAAAGAGCACTTTAGGTTCAATTTGGCCAAATCTATCAATCGCAGCTTGCGCACCAAAGTCAGGCGAACAGGAAGACCAAATGGCACCTAATGAGGCAGTCGCTAACATAGCAATAACCGTATGAGAAACATTAGGCATGATTGCCGCTACCCGATCACCTACCGCGACGCCGGCTTGTTTTAAACCCTGGGCACAAGCAGCGACTTGTTGATAAAGTTCTTGGTAAGTTAATACAATTCGTTCACCATTTTCTTTAATGCTAATAAGCGCTGGGTGACTATCACGTCGAGTAAGCAGTTTTTCAGCAAAATTAAAGGTTGCCCCCTCAAACCAAGTGGCATTAAGCATATGTCCTGAGTGATTTAAAATGCGTTGTGGTGGAGTCTTAAAATCAATTGCAAAAAATTGACACAAGAGCTCCCAAAAACGGGCAATATGGTCAATAGACCATTGATGGAGTGCTTGATAGTTTGCAAATGACGTTTGCTCGGCTTTTTCTACAAACTGCATAAATTGCCACATCTGGGTCGCTTCAGGATATTTAGGTTGCCAAACTATACTCATAACGAATCCCTTATCATGAAATTAAATACAGTGGTTTTACAAAATGTAGAGCTGTCTATTAATAGGATGGATAATACCGTGAAGCGCTAAGAAATAGACACAAGTTATTTAAGTGCTTGTTAATTTTATGGTCTAATTAGGTTTTGCAACATAGCGAAATCATAAACATCCTCTCTTATAATTATTACATAAAAGTTTAAAAAAAGAATTAATTAACTTGTCTAAACGACGCTTGTTTACAGCTTTTAATATAGCTGCAGAGAGCCTATGGATACCGCGGTCAAGCCGCGGTATTTCGGGTTATTTTGGCGTGCTTTAGGTATTTTAAAAAGAAGAAAACGAAATACCGCGGCTTGACCGCGGTATCCAAGGATAATTAATCGATTATACTATTTCTCTACTAATGGGTTGTTGTTGCGTAATACAATGAATCCCCCCGCCTCCAACGAATACTTCTAATGCATCAATTTGATTAATCCGATAGGTTGGAAAGCACTTTTGTAGTAGCTGACGCGCTGCATTATCGTATTTTTCATGGCCAAATGCGGGCATAACAATGCCTTGATTAGCTAGGTAAAAATTAATATAAGACAAAGTCAATCGCTCGCCGGCGATGTAAGTCGCTGGTGGCTGTTCTATTGTAATAACGTCTAGGCTTCTTCCGGCTGCATCCGTGGCAGTTTTTAAGATGTCATAATTTTCTTGCAAGCGTTGATAATTCTCATCTTGTTTATCAGAGGTAGTTAAGCATAACACGGTACCTGGCGCTGTAAAGCAAGCAATTTCATCAATATGGCCGTCTGTTTCATCACCAATAATGCCTTTATTAAGCCAAATCACTTTTTGCGTACCTAAATAATCATGAAGATAATTTTCAATCTCTTCTTGCGACAAATTAGGATTGCGATTAGGGTTAAGTAAGCACTCACGAGTCGTCAGTACAGTGCCCTCACCATCAACATGAAACGAGCCACCTTCCATAACTAAAGGTGCTTTAAAGTAACGCGCTTGTGTGGTTTGAATAATAGTAGCAGCAATTTGGTCGTCTAGCGCACAGTCAAGGTAATTACCGCCCCAAGCATTATGAATCCAATCAACGCCGGCTAATTCTTTTTGCTGATTTAATAAAAAAGTAGAGCCTGTGTCACGTGTCCAGGAATCATTTAAAGGCAATGATTGAATTTGAATGGTATTGTCACATAAACGTTGAGCACTCTCTTCATCGCCAGGATTAACTAACATAATAACGGGTTCAAACTCAGCAATTGCTTTTGCTACTCGACTGTAAGCTATCCGTGCCTTTTCAAGACCAATGGCTTCCCATGTTTCAAGATGGCATGGCCAAGCCATCCAGCAAGCCGCATGTGGATACCATTCTGCAGGCATTTTAAAGCCTTGTTGTTTTGGTGTAATCATATTGATTCTCTAAAATTTATTTACGAAAAGCTTTGATTGCCATTAAGATAAGTTAATTGTGAAAAAATACTACGTAACTCATCTAAGTACCCCTGAATTGTTTCCTGCGGAAGTTCAGAACTAATCAGCTGTTTCTCGTAAGAGAGTAATAGTTTTTTGGTGTCATAATGCGCATAACTTAGAACATTAGTTACCGTATCGCCACTGACTAAATCATTAATTTCAAATTGCCCATCTTCTTTTAAATTAACATCCAAAGAGTTAGTATCGCCAAATAAATTATGTAAATTACCTAAAATTTCCTGATAAGCTCCGACTAAAAAGAAAGCAATTGCATAAGGATTATCTGGATTAAAATGAGGTAACATCAGCGTTGATTCTATAGAAAACTGCCCAGGGTAATGCTTAATTGTACCATCAGAGTCACAAGTTAAATCTTGTAAAATACTTGGTATTCTTACTGGTTCATTTAGATGGGAAATAGGGGCTACTGGAAAAATTTGATCAATTGCCCATGCATCAGGTAAGGATTGGAAAAAAGATAAATTACAAAAAATCTTAGCTGCCATTCGCTCATTAATAATATTCATTAACTCGCGATCGCCTAGTGTTTTTTCATCCAATTTCCGTTGGACTTCACAACAAATAATGGTAAACAGCCGCTCAACTTTGGCTTTTTCTTCTAACGTAATGACGCCATGTTTGAACATAGAGTGGGCTTCTTCAAGTGAGTGAAGCGCATAATGATAAAGTTCGCTTGGCTTATGATCGGACAGGGACTGATAAGTATCCCAAATATCTTGAATTACATGGGAATCATCAGGGCCAATAAAAGGCAGTTCATTTGTTTTTTTGATGACTTCAACATCAGTAATATTAGTGACCAATACGGCATGATGCGCTGTTAGAGCACGGCCTGATTCAGAAATTAAATTAGGTTCAGGCATTTCTGCTTCTTCGCAAACATGGCGAATTGCTAAAATAATATTTGTTGCGTATTCATTAAGACTATAGTTCATAGAACAATCAGTACTGGTACGAGTGCCTTCATAATCAATACCTAAGCCACCGCCCACGTCAATCGTTTGAATAGGTGCTTGCAAACGGCGTAACTCAACATAATTACGAGCCACTTCTTGCATACAAAAACGAATGTCATGAATATTAGCTACTTGCGAACCTAAATGGCAATGCATAAGACGTAAGCAATCTAGGGCATTATTCTCTTTAAGGCGCATCACTAAGTCGAGTACTTGCTCAGCATTTAAACCAAACTTTGATTTAGCGCCACCGGTGTTTTCCCATTTGCCTGCACTCTTAGTCGTTAAGCGAATACGTACACCTAAATTAGGTTTTATCTTAAGTCTTGCTGATTCTTTAAGAATAATATCTAATTCAGAACGCTTTTCAATAATAATAAATATTTCATGGCCCATTTGCTGTGCGATTAAGGCGGTGCGTATATAAGAGCTATCTTTATAGCCATTACAAACAATTGTTGAGCTACGTTTATCTAACATACCAATAGCAGCCATTAACTCAGGTTTACTGCCGGCTTCAAGGCCAATTGCATGCGCAGGCGCTTTTAATAATTCCCGTACAACACACTGTTCTTGATTAACTTTAATAGGATAGACTAATTGATAATGACCTTGGTAATTGTTATCAGCAATCACTTGGGTAAAGGCCTCATAAATCTTCAGAACGCGGTCATGCAGAATATCAATAAAGCGAATAAGTAAGGGTAGTTTTAAGCCAGCGCGGTTAGCCGCTTTAACAATAGCTGTTAACTCCACACCTTGCTGGGTCGAATTTTTATGGATTTCGATATTGCCTAATGGGTTAATAGAAAAATAACCTTCGCCCCAATGAGCAATATTATAGGAATTAAATTCAGTTAAATTGTCAGTCATGAGGCAATTCCTGCTTGGATTTTAAGTAATTCTTGATAAGTTTCTGGCTGGCGCTGGCTTGCGAATGGAAATAACCTGCTCCAAAGCGACCGTATACTCATGTCAAGCTCAGCGACTAATACAGCCGGCTCATGTCGTGGTGCTTGCACTAGGATTTCACCCAGAGGATTGCTAATAAAGCTACTGCCATAAAATTCAAGTCCTTCTTCAGTCCCAATACGATTAACAGCTACCATAAAACAATTTGCCATAATCCCTTGCGCAATCATAACTTTTTGCCACAGTGGTTGACTATCAAATCCTGGTGCTGTTGGTTCAGCGCCAATAGCCGTTGGGTAAACTAAGAGTTCAGCCCCTTTTAAGCCGTAAATGCGTGATAGTTCTGGAAACCATTGATCATAACAAGTTGGTAGGCCAAAGCGATGCCCAGCTAAATCATGGACAGGGTAATTAGAATCGCCTGGTTTAAAATAATAGTCTTCATGGTATTTTTCGCCCGAAGGGATATGCTGTTTGCGCGTGATGGCAGCAATTTCACCCTGTTGGTTAAAAGCGACAGCCGTATTAAACCCAGCTTTTTCAAAAAGTGATGCTGTAATCACCACTTGAGCTGTTTTTGCCATGTTACCCACGAAACGAGCAGTGGGACCTGTATGAATATCTTCCATAAATGGCTGACAATCGACATCTGGACGAGTGCAAAAATAAGGGGAAAGGGTTAGCTCTTGTAAGCAGACAACCTGAGCGCCTTGCTTTGCAGCAGCCATAATACCTGCTGCTAATTTTTCTTGATGTATATTGGGGTCATTGTACCAACGCTCCTGCACTAACCCAATGACTAATTTATTACGTGTAACCATGTGTTTGTCTCGCCAAGTTGATGATTATTCAAGAAGATCAGGTACTTTCTACCGAAAGTTCACCATGTTTTAGTTGCACAGTATGTTAGTATACGTTGGATTCATTGATATTGAGCTAACCTGTTTAACCTAGATCTTATATACCTCTTACCACTGAAGCGATAGGTTGGGTTGCTATTATCTAATTTTTTAAAAAAATAGCGTATGAAAACCTATCGTTTCAGTAGCGAGAGGTATATATCTCTTTCAAGCTGAATGGGTATAAATAATAGGTATTTTACAGGATAAGTTCATTTTGTAATATAATAGATAAGGATATCTTATAGCAAACTGCTCTTTTTTAACATGAGAATTGTGTAAATTCTGTGCTTTTTACGAGATAATGCTCGTTTAGCATTGATTGGCTAAAAGTGCGTTAGCTACTTTAGACTGATTTTTGCGATTTAGTGCTTTGCAAATCATATCGCCAGCAGCGACAACTTTGAAAATATCAATACCCGTGTCAATGCCTAAGCCATGCATTAAATAAAGTATATCTTCAGTAGCTACATTACCCGTAGCCCCTTGTGCATAAGGGCAGCCCCCTAAGCCTGCCACAGAGCTGTCAAATCGATAAATACCGCAATCTAATGAAGCAACAATATTAGCAATTGCCTGACCATAAGTATCGTGAAAATGCATGGCTAATTGTGAGGCAGGGAAAGTATCTAAAAGACTGTGAATTAATGCTTTCGTTTGCTTAGGTGTTCCTACACCAATGGTATCACCGAGACAAATTTCGCTAGCACCTAAATTAAATAATTGCCAGGCGACGTGAGCCACTTGAGCTGGCTTAATTTCACCCTCATAAGGACAACCTAACGCGCATGAAATATAAGCTCTAACTGAGATATCATTTGCTTTGGCTAAATCAAAGACCGGTTTAAAGCGCGCAATACTTTCAGCAATCGTACAGTTTATATTACGTTGATTAAATGTTTCACTGGCGGCTGTAAAGACTGCTACTTCTTTTACACCTAGGCTAAGCGCTTTTAGCATGCCTCGCTCATTAGGCACGAGTGTTGAAAAACAAACTGTTTCTGGTTTATTAATCGATTTAAAAACGACCTCACTGTCAACAAATTGCGGGATTGCTTTTGCTGAGACAAAACTAGTGGCTTCAATGTACTTTAAACCGGTTTGGCTTAATTGATTGATTAAGGCAATTTTAGTTTCAGTCGCGACAAACGACAGCTCATTTTGCAATCCATCGCGTGGACCGACTTCAACGATTGTAACGTGTTGAGGGTAGTTCATGGACAGTTCCTAAGTACAATCTGTAATGGTGAGTAATTCTGCTCCTTCACTCACTTGCGAGCCGATTTCATAAAAAAACTCAGCAATTATACCATCTTTTGGAGCATGAATCGTATGTTCCATTTTCATGGCTTCAAGTACAAGTAATTGGTCACCTTTTTTAATTATATCACCTGGTTTTTTTAAAATGGCAACCACGGTTGCAGGCATGGGTGCCGTTAAATGGCCTATTTGCTGATTTTGATTATTAGTCTGCTCCCAGCTAAACCGCTCAATGCTTATTGGCCCTTCTTTAAGATAGATAATGATGTTATCTAGCTGATTTTCAACCCAAGCTGATTGTACTTTTCCATCATATTCAATAAAAAATTGCCCTTGAACCAATTTAAATCGCAGCTTGACCTGTTTCTCATCTATTTGCAGTAAAAATTGTTCTTTATTAATTGGTGAGATAATAACTTCTATTTGTTGGCCTTCAAGTAAATAATGCCACCGCCAGCTACTGGTTAAATGCATCTGCCAAGCAAAGCTTTGCTGCAATAAAGCATCCTCATCTTGCTTAATTAAATGGTAATAATCATAACAGGCAGCTATAAGTAGGCCTAATTCTTTATCGGGCGTGGGAAGGGCTATCGTTTCTTCAGTGAGAAAGTGGGTGGTGATGTTTGCGTCAATAAAGGCCGGATGTTGACAAATCGCTTGAAGAAAAGGAATATTTGATTTAACCCCACCAATTGCAAAATGCTCTAAAGCTTCTTGCATGCGCGCCAGTGCTTGACTGCGATTTTCGCCCCAAGTAATTAATTTAGCAATCATAGGGTCATAAAATTGGCTAATAGCCGAGTGACAAGTAACACCCGTGTCAATCCGAATACCTTGGCCTGTTGGCTCTTTTAGAAAATTTAATTGCCCAATGGATGGTATGAATCCTTGCTCAGGATCTTCAGCATAAACACGGCATTCTATGGCATGACCTGTTGCATGAATAGCGTCTTGCTTACAAGGTAGGGGTTCGTTGGCAGCAATTTTTAGTTGCCAAGCCACTAAGTCAAGGCCGGTTATCATTTCTGTAACCGGATGCTCAACTTGTAGGCGGGTATTCATTTCCATAAAATAAAATTGTTCATGCGTATCGACTAAAAATTCAACTGTACCAGCACCACGATATTGAATAGATTGTGCGACCTGACATGCAGCTTGCGCTAATTGTTGACGTAACTCGTCACTTAAATGCGACGCAGGCGCTTCTTCAATAATTTTTTGATGGCGACGTTGAATTGAGCAGTCTCTTTCATATAAATGGACTACTTCACCGTAATGATCTGCCATGATTTGAATTTCAATATGGCGGGGATTAACAATTAATTTTTCAATGATGATGGTATCATCCGCAAAGCTTGCTAGCGATTCGCGTCTTGCACCTGCTAACGCGTGCGAAAATTCTGATTCTTGATAAACTGCACGCATGCCTTTGCCACCCCCGCCATTTGCGGCCTTAAGCAGCACTGGAAAGCCTATCTTTTTCGCTTCTTGTAATAAAAGATCATCACCTTGTTCATGGCCATGGTAGCCTGGAGTAAGCGGGACGTTAGTTTTTTCAAGTAATTGTTTAGCCAATTGCTTTGAGCCCATTGCATTAAGTGCTTCAATAGAAGGCCCAATAAATACAATATTAGCTCTAGCACAGGCTTTGGCAAATTCTGCATTTTCAGATAAAAAACCATAGCCAGGGTGAATGGCTTGTGCGCCACTTGCTAAGCTTGCTGCAATGATAGCCTCTATATTTAAATAACTCGCGGCAGCTTTAGCGTCCCCAATACAATAGGCCTCATCAGCTTGCTCTACATGGAGACTATTTCTATCAATTGTTGAATAAACAGCAACTGTTTTTATTCCCATGTGCTTCGCTGTTTTAATAATGCGGCAAGCGATCTCACCTCGATTAGCGATCAGAATTTTTTTAAACATGAAAAATCCTAAGTATTTTTCTTTTTAGGGCCTGTTAGCATTTGTTATCGTGATGCTAATTGTCAACATACCCACCTTAAATTAAATAAAAATTACTCACCATCAGCATCTCAGATAATAACTTTTAATTCCATTGGGGTTGTTCTTTTTTAAGAAAAGCTTGTAACCCTTTTTGGCCTTCTTTAGAGACACGTTTTTGGGCAATTAATACAGCGGTTTCTTGAATTAATTCATCAGTAACGGGTCTATTGCATACGCGATGGATTAAGGCTTTACAATCAGCCACAGCCTTAGGCGCAAGGTTCGCAATTTGTCTTGCATAGGTAAGTGCAAAGTTCGCCAAAGTACAATCTTGTACGCAATATTGAATTAAATTAAGTTGTTTGGCTTGTTCAGCATCAAAAGGCTGTGCACTCATAAATAGCCATTTTGCCGCACGTTCACCAATGGCTTTCACCACATATGGACTAATTACAGCCGGAATAAGGCCAAGTTTTACTTCAGAAAAACAAAATTTTGCTTCTGTCGAGGCAATCGCAATATCACAAGCTGCAACCAAACCTGCACCACCCCCAAAAGCACCACCTTGTACAGCAGCAATGGTTGGTTTAGGGCATTCATAGAGCGTTTTCATAAGGCGGGCTAATACGAGTGCGTCAACTAAATTTTCTTCTTCATTAAATTGTGCCATACGCTGCATCCAACTAAGGTCAGCGCCTGCAGAAAAATGAGGTCCATTTGCTTTTAACAGAATAACTCTAACTTGATTGTCTGCAATCGCTTTATTGAGCTGTTCTTGCAATGCCTTTATAAGCTTATCATCAAAGGCATTATGTTTATTCACGCGATTTAAGGTAATGATAAAAACATGGTCCTGCAATTGTGTTAATAGTTCATTCATGTTAGTTCCCTACATTCGAAAAACGCCGAAGCGTGTTGTTTCAATTGGTGCATTTAATGCTGCTGACAAGCTTAAACCCAAAATTTTACGGGTATCTTCTGGCGCGATGACCCCGTCATCCCATAGACGCGCACTGGCGTGATAGGGGTTTCCTTGTTTTTCATATTGACTACGTAATTTTTCTTTAAAAACTTCCTCGTCTTGCTGAGACCAGGTGGTACCCGCTTTTATATGTTTATCTCGGTTAATTTGCGCTAAAACATTAGCCGCTTGTTCGCCACCCATCACTGAAATGCGCGCATTAGGCCAAGACCATAAGAAACGAGGGTCATAAGCACGGCCGCACATTGCATAATTCCCAGCACCATAACTACCTCCAATAATAACAGTGAACTTAGGTATATTGGCATTAGCAACCGCCGTAACCATCTTAGCACCATGTTTGGCAATGCCTGAGGCTTCATACTTGCTACCCACCATAAACCCAGTGATATTTTGTAAAAAAAGAAGTGGAATTTGACGTTGAACACATAATTCAATGAAATGGGCGCCTTTTACAGCACTTTCGCCAAAAAGGATGCCATTATTGGCAATAATACCAATTGGATAGCCATATAAATGGGCAAAACCACAAACTAAGGTACTGCCAAATAAGGCTTTAAATTCATCAAACTCAGAGCCATCTACAAGGCGAGCAATCACTTCACGAATATCGAAGGGCTTGTGTAAATCAGCTGGGATAATCCCATTTAATTCTTTAGGATCATAAAGGGGCTCGCGGCTATTAATACGAACTAACTGTTCTTGTTTTTTACGATTTAAATGTTTAATTGCTGTACGCGCTAGGTGCAGTGCATGCGCCTCATCTTGGGCGTAATGATCAGCCACACCTGATTGACGACAATGAACATCAGCGCCACCTAATTCTTCAGCACTGATAATTTCGCCTGTGGCGGCCTTAACTAAAGGAGGGCCCCCTAAAAAAATGGTGGCTTGATTGCGTACCATAATTGATTCGTCAGCCATGGCTGGAACATAGGCGCCACCAGCCGTACATGAACCCATAACAACAGCAATTTGTGGGATATTACGCGCTGATAAATTAGCTTGATTAAAAAATATACGGCCAAAATGCTCGCGATCTGGGAATACCTCATCTTGCATAGGTAGGAAGGCGCCTCCTGAATCAACTAAATAGATACAAGGTAGATGATTGGCTCTTGCAATTTCTTGCGCACGCAGGTGTTTTTTTACGGTTAAAGGATAATAAGTACCGCCTTTAACCGTGGCATCATTAATGACTATCATACATTCCGTACCCATAACCCGACCAATACCTGTAATGAGTCCGGCTGCTGGAATAGTGTCTTCATAAACTTGATAAGCTGCTAGCTGCGATAATTCTAGAAACGGGCTTCCTGGATCTAATAAACGTTGTAGGCGCTCTCGTGGTAGCAGCTTCCCGTGTTTTAAATGGCGTTTTCTGGCTTTTTCATCACCACCTTGGGCGATTTCTTTTATCGTTGATTGTAAGTTAGTGACTAAATCACTCATAACCGCCGCATTTTGTTTAAATTCATTGCTAGCTGGATTTAGTTGACTGATAAGCTTTGGCATAAGAGTTCTCAATGAATAAAAATACTACTAAGGACAAGGACTAACCACAGTAACCAGGTTAGCTCGATAAAATGAGGCATTTTTTTACCTTTTATTAATTTATAAATCAGTGCCCCAATAGCCACAATTAAAACCGGGATTAAAGTTAAGACGATAACTTTACTAATAATGATACTTATTGGCGTCGGGGTAAAGAGCAGTGACAATTTGACATACAAATAGGTATAGAGCATGTCAGTATAAACAATAAAGGTATGGATATAGCGCGTAAAGAAAATAGCTAAAATACTTAGCAGTAGATAAATTAAACTTTGTTTCAGCATGTAAGACTCAAGTTATTATTATTTTTACGCTTAAACGCCTAACTAGTGCGTCTCTCGCAACATGTTACAGTCGCGTTTTAAACTCAACCTTTGTAACACGTTGTAATTGACGCACTCATGGAATAATCTTTAATCAATTAACTCTATTGCCATGGCTGTTGCTTCGCCACCACCGATACACAATGCCGCAACGCCACGTTTTTTTTGCTGTTGTTGTAAGGCGTGAATTAAGGTGACTAAGATACGTGCGCCAGACGCACCAATTGGGTGGCCTAATGCACAAGCGCCCCCGTGGATATTAACAACTTCAGCACTAAGTTCTAATTCTTGCATGGCGGCCATTGCAACGACGGCAAAGGCTTCATTGATTTCATATAAATCAACGTCATTTTGCTTCCAGCCAGCCTTATTCATGACTTTACGCATGGCTTCAACAGGTGCCGTAGTAAACCATTGTGGCGCTTGCGCATGACTACTATGAGCTACGATCCGAGCAAGTGGTTTTATTCCTAATTTTTTAGCAGATGCGAGAGACATCACAATTAAGCTTGCAGCGCCATCTGAAATAGAGCTTGAGTTGGCTGCAGTGACCGTACCATTTGCTTGAAAGGCAGGCTTTAATTGCGTAATTTTTGCAAGTTTATTAGGATCTGGGCTTTCATCCTTGCTTATAATTGTTTCACCTTTTTTATCTTTAATGGTAATGGGCGCAATTTCTTCACTAAAGTTATTATTTTCGTTAGCTTGTATGGCTCTGGTTAAGGAGCGAATAGCGTACTCATCTTGTTGTTCGCGACTAAATTGATAGTGTTTGGCCGTTGCTTCAGCAAAATACCCCATTAATTTCCCTTTATCATAGGCATCTTCCAGGCCATCAAGAAACATATGATCTTTTATTTCGCCATGGCCTAAGCGATAGCCAGCCCGAGCTTTACTTAAAAGATAAGGGGCATTGCTCATGCTTTCCATGCCACCTGCAAGAATGACATTTGCTGAGCCACTTTTAATTAAATCATGTGCTAACATGACAGCTTTCATGCCTGAGCCACACATTTTATTAATGGTTGTTGCCCCAACTGCTTCAGGAATTCCCGCCTTAATAGCAGCTTGCCTTGCTGGTGCCTGCCCAATGCCAGCTTGCAAAACACAACCTGAAATAACCTCATCAAGATCAGTAGGTGATAAATGAGCATAATCAAGAACAGCGCGATGAGCGACAGCGCCTAGCTCAGGTGCTGAAAGACTTGTTAATGAACCTAACATACTGCCCATCGGCGTTCTTTTTGCCGCTACTATAACGACATCGTTCTGTTCCATTATTCTATTCCTTATACTGTTTCGTTAAAAAGTTCACGCCCAATTAACATGCGCCTAATTTCTGACGTGCCGGCGCCAATTTCGTAAAGTTTGGCATCACGTAATAAACGCCCAGTGGGGTATTCATTAATATAGCCATTTCCACCTAATATCTGAATAGCTTGTAATGCCATCTGGGTTGCTTTTTCAGCTGTATATAAAATAACACTAGCAGCATCTTTCCGATTTACCAAACCTGCGTCGCAAGCGCTGGCGACTGCATATAAATAAGCGCGTGCCGCATTTAATTCAGTGTACATATCAGCAAGTTTGCCTTGAATAAATTGAAACTCGCCAATAGGCTGATTAAATTGCTTGCGCTCATGAACATAAGGCAGGACCACATCCAAGCAAGCCTGCATAATGCCTACGGGTCCTGCAGCAAGGACTGTACGTTCATAATCTAAGCCACTCATTAAGACTTTCGTGCCTTGGTTTATTTGGCCTAACACATTGTCCGCCGGCACTTCACAGTCTTCAAAGACCAGCTCGCAGGTATTAGAGCCCCGCATTCCTAATTTATCTAATTTTTGCGCGGTACTAAAGCCTTTGAATCCTTTTTCAATAATAAAGGCGGTAATGCCTTTACTGGCCGCTTGCTTATTAGTTTTAGCATAAACCACTAAAACATCAGCATCCGGACCATTCGTAATCCACATTTTAGTACCATTTAGGATAAATTTATTGTCAGTCGCTTGGGCGTGTAATTGCATACTAACAACATCAGAGCCTGAGTTGGATTCACTCATAGCTAAAGCGCCTATGTATTCACCACTTATAAGTTTAGGCAAATATCGGCGTTTTTGCTCGCTATTGCCATTAAGATAAATTTGGTTAACACATAAATTAGAATGGGCACCATAACTTAAACCCACTGAAGCAGAGGCTCGTGAAATTTCTTCCATGGTAATAACGTGTGCTAAATACCCCATATTAGCACCGCCAAACTCTTCACTAACCGTAACACCTAAGAGTCCCATTGCACCTAATTTTCTCCATAGGTGATTGGGAAATGTATTATCTGCATCAATTTTAGCAGCTATTGGAGCAATCTCTTGTTGGGCAAATTGCGAAACACTGTCTCTTAAAAGATCAAGCGTTTCACCCAGTTGAAAATTTAAACCGATGTGCATGGTATCTTCCTGTGACATTAGCAAATAGGCTAGACTATACTCAATCAAATTCAAGTTGCATAGAAGAGAAATCATTTTTGTCTAGCTAGTTTAGTTGATAAACTAGCAAATTTCTTTTCAAGACTTAAACTTACGTAATGATTAAGTGGTAAGGTGGTGGAGATTGATGCATGAGTAATTTAGTTTTGTGGGGCCATCATGTTGATGAATATAAAGAAATGTTTGACTTGTCTGATGATAATTTTACGGGCAGATTGCTCGAATACGGCAGTGGTCCCAGTGCTGTTAATGCTAAGTTAACATACGACCAAAAACAATGCATTAGTTGTGACCCATTCTTTGCTCTCGATAAAGCAACATTGATGTCAAAAACCACACTCATTTTTGCTAATATGGTCGACGATCTCACTAAAGAACAAGATCATTTTAATTTTAGCGTCTATGGAAATTTAGATGGACTTATTCAAAAAAGACGCTTAGGGATGAAACGTTTTTTTGATGATTATTTGCTCGGTAAACAAGAAAAACGCTACTTACCATTGCAAGAAATTAACTTACCTTTTGCCGATTTTTATTTTGATTTAGCCTTAAGCTCTCATTATTTATTTGCCGATTTAGAAAATCAAGACGTTGATTTTCAAGTAAAAGCTATTAAGGAATTAGCAAGAGTTGCTAAAGAAGTGCGAATTTTTCCGCTCATTAATCGCGACGGCCAACCATCAGCCTTTTTAGGCCCAGTCTTACTGCAGTTACAGCAAGATAATTATGGTATTGAAGTCAAAAGCGTTATTTACAATTTACAGCCTAAAGGCAATGCGATGTTGCGTGTTTGGGCACAGCAATGCACGCTTTAGAAATTTTGATTGATTTTTTATTCATTTAAGTTAAATTGGGCATTATTTTACTAACGGGCTTTTTATGTATTCTCTTATTCGGCCATTACTTTTTAAATTAGAGGCAGAAAAAGCACATGAATTTACTTTAAAAGCGCTACACTATTTACCTAATTTTTTGTTTAAAAAGGTGCACTATTCAAGCCCTATTTCTGCCATGGGTTTGCAATTTAAACACCCTATTGGTTTGGCAGCGGGATTAGACAAAAATGGCGAACATTTAGATGCGTTAAACAAATTAGGATTTTCATTTATTGAGGTAGGTACTGTGACACCTAGGCCCCAGGCTGGCAACCCTAAGCCGCGCCTGTTTAGATTGCCTGCTAAACAAACTATTATTAATCGTATGGGTTTTAATAATAAAGGGGTAGAGGCGTTAATTGCTAATATTCGGCAAAGCCAATACCAAGGTATATTAGGCATTAATATTGGTAAAAACAAAGATACCTCACTGAATGAGGCCGTCAATGATTATGTTTATTGCTTACAAAAAACTTACCGCTATGCCTCATATATCACGATTAATATTTCCTCGCCCAATACCCCTGATCTAAGGCAATTACAGCAACAGGATTATTTAGATAATTTATTAAAAAAATTAACAGAAACGCAACAAAAACTTACCGATACCTATCAACGCCAAGTGCCCTTAGTCCTTAAGATATCGCCTGATGAACAGGACGAGGTATTAAAGCAAATGGCTGAGGCTGCTATAAAACATAACATTGCTGGTATTATCGCCACCAACACCACGTGCTCACGCGTAAGCGTCGAAGGCATACCACACAGTAAAGAGCAAGGCGGCTTAAGCGGTGAGCCGCTGCTAGAACGCTCAACTGCTTGCCTGAAAGTCTTAAAAAGCATCGTAGGCTCAGATATTACCCTCATTGGCGTTGGTGGTATTAAAGATGTTCATTCTGCCAAGCTAAAGCTAGAAGCTGGCGCTGATTTATTACAAGTTTATACGGGATTGATTTATCAGGGGCCAAGTTTAATTCCTAAGCTCATTTATAGTCTAAAATCATTGAACTATAAAAATGTTCCTTAATTGATTTTTTCTAAGCCATGATTTAGGGATTTTTCAGTAACAAATAGCTTAAATTTATTGATATTTGAATTAATATTAATCTTCTTAATATTAATTTAATAATTTTGTAATATAATTAACCTATGTTTTTAGGAATAGAAAAAGGCTAATTGGAAAGCAATATAAATGGGCCTCTTAATCTATCCCTAAGCTAATCTAGTTTGGATGTATTATATTATGGTTATGGTAACCTGGAAAGAAGTTATATTAGCATCATTTGTTAAAGTCTATCCACCAGATGGATTTGATCCTATCAGTGTGCAGTTTAATGGTAGACCCCTTTTATTAGATGAATTATTACCTTTGATAGCTCAGGAAAGGCAGGAGATGAAACCTGCTTATACCCATTTCCATTTAACTGATGAAGAACAAGCTCAAGGAGAGCAAAAGCAATTTAAAGAAAAATATTACGATAGCCCAATTACACATGTAACAACATTTTTAGGCTTACCAAATCAGTGTCCTACAGGTGTGTCTCAATCTTGGTCGAACATAGCTAAAAACTTCATTGGTTGGCAAGATAATAAAACGACTGGAAGAATGGCGTACAATATCGCTAAGATGCCGCTTGTAGTGCCATGGAATTTAACTATGGCTGTGCTTAAAACAGCTCTTAATATAGTCAAGCTTGGAACAGAATTCTTACCTCGGGCAATTGCAGATTCATGCTCTAAGGGAAGGAGGTACGCAAGCGACAAGCTCAAAGGCAAGAATTTAAGTACTGGTGCTAAGGTCGGCTATGGTGCATTATATGGTTTAGCTATCTTAGGGCAAATAGTTTCTGAATGCGTATACTTTGCCGGTCAAGCATTGACTTCACCTATTAAGGGTGTTCGTTCAGCTTGGAAATTAGGAGAAAAAATAGCAGGCAAGGGTATTGGTGGTAAATTATTAGGCGGCGTATTAGCAACCTTAAGTATCGCTGTGACTGTCACTGCTTATGCATTCCTTTGGCCGCTGGCTGTTAAAACACTGGGTCCAGTTATTTTAAGTAAAATGCCAACGGTAATTAGTCATGCGATAAATGTGGTTGTAAACGCCATTTCACCATTAATGTCTACTGTGGGCAATTACTTGATGCCAATTTTTGGTAAAGCGTTTAGTGCAATGGGTATGACGGTCGCACCTGCTGCTGTTGGCGCTGCTGCCGTTGCAGGCGCTGCGTTGACTACGGTAGGTACTACGATAAGTCGGTTTGTTTTTGACCCATTGAAAAATTGGTGGAATAAGAGTGCCAGAGAAAAATTAGAAACAAAACCTTTAAATACTGCCTCTAAGAGAGTTGTAAGTTCTAAAGAAGCTTCCATTTCTTCTGATGATGAGCAAAAACATGATGATGATCAAAAACAAGTGGGTCATGTGCCAGTAGTTCAGGATCCTCCAAGAGCTTCTCGCAAGGATGGCCAGCCACAAAACATACTAGCTTCTATTTCTCGTGGTGCTCACGATCAAGCGCTCCATAATAACATGGCTCCTGAGATAGGAAATCATAGTGAGAGTGAAGCAGATTCTGATCTAGAAGAAACAGTGGTTATTAATCTTAAAGTTTCTGCACCGATAGATATACCTGAGAGGGATTCCTCTGCAAATCAAGTTGAAGTGGATTCCTCTACAAGCCAGGATGAAATTAAGCATGGTTTTGGTACGGGAGCACGGTCACAAGCAAGTCCTGTTTCTATTATTAATCATAGTTTTCTATTAAGAGGACAAAACAATAGTGCTCCAACAGGTATTTCTATAAAGGGAGAGAAAGTGCAAGACCTTCAAGTAGGGTCCGCTCCCAAGTAGTTTAGTTAAATGCAGTATCACCTTATTCGAGTAGCTAACTTGTTTAGCTACTCTTTTAATTTAAACTAATCCCATAAATTCATCTATAAATCCAGAGATAAAGATGCAAGCGTTATCTTAAAATTAAATTCTGCAAGCACTTCCGTTTTTGTATCCTCTAGCTCGTGAGTTAATGCTTTTAATTTGCTGGATCCAGCTTTTCTCTTAGGCTATCTAATTGACTCACTCGTTGCATGCTCTTAGTTCCAGAGCTAGCTAAGGTAGTAAATCAATCAATTTAAGTAAATTTAAACCTATAAATTATCGTTTTGATTTTATTATTAGACACTTCGTTTCAAAATAATGTCGATTATACCTTGAGTACTAAATTTTAATACCATTAAAAAATGGTTAATAAACAATCTAACTGTTCATAAATTATTAACAATTAAGCGCTACAATATATATAGGTTTAAAAGATAAAGCTAAGAGAATCTTTCTGATGGGTGGTAAAAAATTTAAAGGTAATTACAATCAAGCTGTAAATGCTTTGCCTAAAAGCGTACCTAGGGAATTATTTAATGGCGACAATTCCGCGGGCTCAGATCCTATAAGTATAGATCTGCACAGAGGAGGATTATTATTTGTCAATTCCAATGGAAAAACTTGGGGTGATTTTGAGAATGCTTGGCTGGCTGTCGATCGTTCAAGCTATGTTCAAGGCGATATAGTTGCCCAGAACAAGTGTTCATATTTTAAAGATCTCATAATTGACGGAATAATTAACCCACCTAGTATCTCAAAAGATCCATACTATAGAAATGAACAAGTCATTGATTACTTACAATTATCTCCAAAAGGAAAACATATAAGTATCGCGTTTGCATATTGTGATGATGAGGGTAATTATTGCGGGGTAGCTTTAGAAACTTCTACGGCAGATCCTAATTATTGGATAGCTTCTGTTAGTAGGAAGACCACAGAGCCACGGAAAGACCATGATGAAACTATTTTGATGAATTTTGGTGAGGAAGAAATCAATGAAGATTTGTTAGGTGGTAGCTATATATTAGGTGGTTTATTGGGAGATGGTAGTAAGTCATCAATTAGCTCAGCTAGTGATGATTTACGAGAAGCATTAAATTCAGTATTTATAGCAAATCTATTAAAAGACATATTCAATGAAGATAATTCTATTAATGTAGAAAAATTAGCTAAATTACAGGAACTCTTACCTCAAGTTAATAATTTAACTGACGAAGCTAGGGCTCAACTCGAAGTTGATTCATTTTTTGATAAAGCTAGAAGATTTTTAACTAAGAATCGTAAAATTATTGGCCCCCTAGGTGGTGCAGCTCTAGGTAGTATTATTGGTGCTATCGTAGGCTCCGTAGTACCGGTCGTTGGTACAGCAATTGGTGCTGCTTTTGGTGCTGCTATTGGTGGTGGGTTGGGTGTTTCCGGTGCAGGTCTCTATGACTTATACAGGAAACAAGCTGCTGTAGGTACAATACTGACCACTGTAGGTAGCGCAGGCTTAGGGGCTGGGGTGGGTGCCGTATTGGGTACCTTTATTTTCCCAGGAATTGGTACAGGCATAGGAGCCGCTATCGGCGCGGGTGTCGGTGCTGCTGTGAGTCTAGCTGGTACAGGTATATATAATATATGGCAAAAAAACCGTGCCACGGGTACAGCACTTACTACTGTAGGTAGTGCAGGCATTGGTGCTGGCGTAGGTGCCCTTTTAGGTACTGTGGCTTTTCCTGGAGTAGGTACTGCCATAGGTGCGGCAATCGGCGCAGGTGTAGGGGCCTCAGTTAGCTTAGCAGGTACGGGTCTTTATAATGCATTCACCAACTATCCTAAAATCGGAACCGCACTTACGACATTAGGTAGCACGGGTATAGGCATGGCAGTTGGCGCTCTTTTAGGAACGATTATTCCTATCCCTGGAATTGGCACTCTTGTTGGTATGGGAATCGGCGCAGGCGTGGGTGCGGCTATTCCAGTTCTTACCGGTTTAGCTGTAGCCGGAGTACAAAAATTTAATGCTTGGCGGGCTAGTAGAAAAGTAGCTGAAAATCCGGCGCCGGCCTTGCCTATAAATAATGAATCAGGAGCAGGAGAGCCTAAGGCGGTAGCTAAGGGACAAGAATCTGATCTAGAAGAAGTACGTAGCGCTGATTTAGGAGCGCCTTCTAACTCACAACCTGCTGGAGTAAGTCCTGCTTTAACTAGGCTATCAAGCAGTGCCCCTACTAGTGATAATACACAAAAGGAAAGGTTAACAGGAAGTACTGATAATAAATATCATGGTTTTGATAGAACATGGCCAAAACCAAAAGAAACAACCAATGTTTCAGATTTAGTAAGTACACGAAAGAGAGCAGGATCGCTAGGAAGTGTTGACCCTAGAGCTCAAGATGATAATCTTTCTGATACTGACGACCTCACTTACAGCTCTTAAGAGCAGTACTAACTTTACTTAAGTAGCTAAATTACTTAGCTACTCTTTTATTTAAAGTAAACCTTATAAGCATATTCTATAAACCGAGAGATGAAGGGGCAGGTGTTATCTTAAAATTAAATTCTGCAAGCACTTCTGTTCTTTTATCCTCTAACTCTTTAGTTAACGCCTTTAATTTTACTGGATCAGGTTTTTCTTTTAGGTTATCTAGTTGACTGACTAATTGTGTGCTTTTAGTTTCAGAAGTGGCGAACGCGCGGGGCTTATTGAGAAAGCGTTGAATAACTTCATGATTAAGCGTATCTAATTGTTGTGTATTGCCAAGGCTTAAGCCTTGGGCGGCATTATAGAGAAGTTGATTTTTAATGGCTTTTTCAATATGGCTGATTAGGGAAGGCGCCAGAGGGCTCGGTTTAGCAAAAAATGAGTTTGTATGATTGCTTAAGCCACCGAAGGTTGAGCTCTTTAGGATATGTTCATAAAACTTAAACAATTCGCTATTGTCATTAATGTTAAGTGCCGCATAGCTAATGATGCCCGCTAAAACGCGATAGGCTGATACATCATTTAATTGCTCTAGACTTCTTATGGTTATGTCTAACATGGTTAGGATTTTATCGGTGTCTGAGCTATCAGTCAGTATGGTTTGATGCAGCTTGTGCATCAGTTTAATAGCCTCTTCGTCTTTTAAACCTTGGCACTGGGGCAGGGCGTTATAAATGTAAGCCACTAAATCATTAACCGGTTTTGAATAGTGATTAGCATAATCAGCCAATTGCTGCACTAAGTTATGGCTGAAAATAGCTTGACAAGCTTGCGGCTCACTTTGAACATAGCGCTTAGCTTCGGCTAGTAACTTTTCCCCTTTTTTACGCGTATTAACAATCGCTCTATCTAATTCGCCTAATTTTTTACTGTCTTTTCTCGTTGCAATCGTTTCATTTTGTTGCTTGCTTAAGCTGTCTAGAAGAGAATGACTTTGGCTTAGCCTAAAAATGGGTGATAAGGCAGGTGGAATATCAGCTCTGGCAAGGGTGCGATAATCGCTGTCGCCTACTGCTTTTTTCAAGTGTGGAAACACATTAGTTCGTGATAAAAATGAGAGATGATCAACGACAAAAATGCCACAACTAACCCAGTCTGTTTGAATCATGTTAGCCACTTTCTTTTTAGGGGTTGGCGCAAAAGGACCATCGCTGGGTACATCAATATAATAGATGTAACTTGAATCGAAGAGTTTTGCCTGATCAAGGCCTATCGCATAGGCTTGAAAAAACTTTCTACTGCGGGAGTCCATAACTGAATCTAAATTAAATGCCGCAATCCCACGACTGGTAATAACATTGTCCACACAGGTCCAATGCCCATCAATTAGCACTGCCAGTTGAAACCGTAAGCCCACTGGAAGCTTGTCATGATTTTTTTTAAGAAAGTCGATTAAGGTGGCAAATTCAGGTTGGTCTGAAAAAGAATAATCAGGTTTATCTTCTGGTAACTTATACTCAGTAACCAGGTAATTAAACGGAACTAAGTTTCCTTTTTCAATCCGTTGGGTCGCTTTTATATGAAGCACCGTTTTCATCACATCTAAGGGCCATACAATGCCTTTAATATCATCGCGATAAAAGGCGTTTAAATTAAATTTTGTAGTATCAATTTGGCGTGATATATCCTTTGCTGTGCTTATTAAAGGCGCATCAGGTTGGCTTAGGCTGGCGTTTGAAGCCATGCTAGTATTTGGCGCTTTTTCTTGGCTGGCAGGTTTAATTTCGTCTGATTCTCTCATATTAATAACTGGTCAAATTGCTCTTATTATATTCTAGTTTAAAAAATAAAAAGCATTTAGGCAACGGATTATTTTTTATATGAAACTAGGAAATAAGTGAATGGGGCAGAGTAGTGTTTGCTAGAAGTCGGCTGGTTATTTAAATATTATTCCCGCGAGTGCGGGAATAATATTAGAAAGTATTAGTTGGCTTGAACTTATTGCTTGAATAAAGCGCCAGTTTGGCAAGTTGCATTAATAGGTGAGTTAAACGGATCATAGCTTCCGTAATTCGGGCCAAAGAAAGCTAAATAACCTGGTGTGGTTTTAGTAACCCAATCAGGTTTTTTGTTAATTAGTAATCTGTCTTTGTCTAATACTTTAACGTCACTAAATACGCCTTTATCTACAATCACTTTAGTCAAGTCAATGCCAGTAGCACTAAAGTTTAAGATAATTGGTGCTTTATCAGCATAAACATCATAACCTAACCAATAGCTACCTGAACCTTGTTTACGTTGTGATACACAAGATTGCACCGGATCAGTGGTTTTTTCTACTTGAATATAGCCGTTAGTAATAGTGCTACTAATAGGCACATAAATCATATTGTCTGTAGCTGATCGAATTGGTTCAATCGTTTTATTATCAGAGCTTAAAACCCCTATTTTAGATGAGAACTGGTTACCAGGATTGACTAATTGTGCCAGTGTATAAGCCCAATTTTCAGGTCTAGCTGTATCATCAGTTAACACTAAAGGCGTGCTTGGGAAGAGGTAGTCTTTTCCAGCATTGTCAATGAGGCGTAACTGTATTTTATCACCTGATTTTAACGTCGAATCAAGTGTCGCTCTGCCCACCATTTTCCAAGTGGCAGCGACAGCAGGTACATGGGTAAATTGAGTGCTAACACGATTGGTTACTTGCCCTTGTTGGATGGTTAGATTAACAGTTACTTTCTGTTGCGCATTGACATTGGCAATAAGTAAACGCGCCTTAGCACTTTGGCTATTTTGTAACTGATAAGGTGTTTGATTTTCCGCGTCAATTGACCAATTATAAGTTAAATTAGTGCCTTGTGAGCGGCTACCATCTAACTGTATCTCAGTAGGACCTGTTATCTGTGCAGGCAAAGGACTAATCACAGCTTTGATAGTGCCAGGATTAGTATCAGGTGAAAAGACTACGTCTATACAAGAGTGAAAGCGCTCATAGGTATAGCTGTTTCGGCCCCATTCACCATAAATGACTGCGCGATTCGCACGTGCAGGTACATTACATGTGGTAATGAATTTGTTATTGGCTTTGTCAGGAACGACATTTGGATTAGCATTAGGCGATTGATCATTGTACTTGAGATGACAAAAAGGTGTAGCTTCAAAATCATTCCAAGTTAATTCTTTATTGGGATCAAATTGAAAGTCAGGTTTGGTAATCCAATAAGCAAACTCCTCAGTATCACCAAAATGATTACCCCAGGAAATATTCCAAGTAAATTTTTGCTGACCACCGTTGATAAGAGTAGTTGGCCAATCATTGGCTCTATCCCAAGGCGTCCTGCCACCACTCCACATTTCTGAGCCAAACCCACAAACATACTTAGGCAACTGATCGATAGGTTTGGTTGAGCGGCCAATGGTATGAGTTAAGACAGCCATGAAGTTGTAAACGCTATTATCTAGCGTACCATCTTCTTTGGTCATAATAGGCCGGCATTTCTCGTGAGTCATTTTATCTTTAAAAATTTCATCAGGTTTACTTTCTACACCACAAAATTGTTCGCGTGAGGGTGGGCTTTCAATGACGCCATGGGCAAAAGGTGCCGTAGAAAGTAAGACTAAGGATAGATAGGTAAAAAAGATAAGGCTGGTTCGTTTAAAGTATTGCATATTTTAAGTCCATGTAAAAAATATCGAAATTTCTTTATAAACGAAATTTTTTAGCAATTCAAATATTTTAGTAAAATGATCCTAGTTAGGATCTTATTAATTTTAAATTAATTTATATTTTACTTGATTTCATCATGGGTTTTCAGGCGTAATATAAATTACGCAATAATTTCTTTTTGACCTATTTTGAATAATCAGCAAGTGATTTTCACTTGCTGGTATTTTTTTATAAATTTTTTAACTCAATTCATAAGGAAAATGATTATGAGATATCATCTAGGGGGTTTAGGCCCTTTAATCCTATTAACTCAGAGCGTGATGGCCTCAGTGACGCAACCTGCGCATGTGCCAACGGTGGCTGCTCAGCCTACCACGTGCATCACATCACAGTTTACGGCTGCTGGGGATAGATATTGGAAAAATGTTACGCTTAAGCTAACCAATAATTGTAATAGGGCCGTTGATTTCGAAAATACCACGGTTACCTTTAAAAACACTGCAGCATTAAATACTAATTTCTGGGGCGATTTTTCACCTCTACCTTACCCGGACGCACCGCTTAACATCACTTCGCAGCCGCAATCTGACGGTACTCACCTAGCAACACTTGCTATGCATTTTAAAGCTTATCCTGGCACGACAACGCTTTTACCTGCCGGCAGTTCAATCCAAATTAAATATGGTGTTAGCGCTGATACGCATGTCGACGGCTCTGTTAACGTCTATGTAGGTGGTGATAATCCTAGTGAGACAGGCAGCTTACAATTAAAAAATGCATCAACTAAGCCAACGAATGTTAGCCAAACTTATGCACTAGTTCATTTAACTCTAAATGGGCAGAAAGTCAGTGATGTGCAACTACCGTGGAATACAACAGTAACAGTGCCTAATTTAGCTCCAGGCAGTTATGCTATATCACCACAAGCTGTTTCTGATAGCTCTGGAAATTCGTATCAAGGTACTGCAGCACCTAGTACAGTCACGATTACAGCAGGTCAGCAAGCGTCAGCTACCGTTACTTATAGCATGGTGCAACAAGAGGGTAAAATTGCTATTAAAGTGCAAAGTTTGCCTAGCGAAATAACAGGTTATACAGGTAGACCGGCAGTTTTAGTAAGAGAAGGTCAGTCTGGTAGTACAGTATCACAAACAGTTGCTTGGAATACTACGACTACTGTTAGTCAGTTGAAAGTAGGCAGTACTTATACATTTTCTACGGATACAATTAGCTACAATGGTTATACGTGTACGCCAAGTTTTAACCCCGCTAGTTTAACAGCGAGTGCTACAGCGCCTACAACTAATTTAACCTATAAGTGTGTGCAAGTAGCGCAAGATACCGTTACTTTAAATGTAACAGGTGCTCCAACCACACTTACGTCATTAAGGGTAACGCTAACGCCTAATAATAATACCGCGCCCGTAACGACTACGGTTAGTTTAACTAATGGCAGTGGTTCAAGAACAGTGTCCTTAACGGATGGCGTTATTTATACGTTGTCGTCTGATCCTGTGAGTGGTTACTCGGTTAAATTTACACCGCAACCTTTAACAGCTACTCCTAATGCAACAGTTGCTATAGCGCTAACTAAGCAAGGTACAGGCACGCCTGTGGCAGTAAATGGCCAGTTAACTGTTTGTGGAACAAAGTTATGTAATGAGCATGGCGATGCCATTCAATTGAAGGGCATGAGTTCACATGGGCTGCAATGGTTTAGCCAATGCATGACACCTGCTGCATTAGATGCTTTAGTTAATAGCTTTAAATCGAATGTGATACGGATTGCTCTGTATGTGCAAGAAGGTGGTTATGAAACCAATCCTACGCAATTTACTCAGCAAGTAAGCCGTTTAATCGATGAGATAACTAATCGGGGTGTTTATGTAATAGTCGATTGGCATATCTTAAATCCTGGCGATCCTAATTATAATTTAGACCGCGCTAAGCGATTTTTTACTGATATTGCGACTGCTCATAAGAGCAAAAACAATATTATCTATGAAATTGCCAATGAACCTAATGGTGTAAGTTGGACAGCAATTAAAACCTATGCTGATCAAATTATTCCTGTGATTCGCGCAATTGACTCTAAAGCACCTATTATAGTAGGTACAAGAGGATGGAGTTCGTTAGGTGTGTCTGATGGCAGTAGTTATCAGGAAATTGTTAGTAATCCAGTGAATTTCCCGAATATTATGTACGCCTTCCACTTCTATGCCGCATCGCATCGAGACAATTATTTAAGTGCTCTTGATAGTGCATCGAATGTTTTACCCATTTTCGTTACTGAATTTGGTACACAAACGTTCAGTGGTGACGGTGAAAATGATTTTGCTATGTCAGATAGATACATGCAATTGATGGCAAGCAAGAAAATAGGCTGGGCGAACTGGAATCATTCCGACGATTTCCGTTCAGGCGCGATTTGGACTCCTGGTACTTGCTCAAGCAATGTCTGGACAGATGATCGCTTAAAACCCGCTGGTACTTATATTAAAAATAAAATCCAAACGCCTTAACACCTCTATACACCTAAACGACATCTCTGTGTCGTTTAGGTAGCTATACAAATATTACTCTGTAGCCTGGGTGAAACGCAGTGAAACCCGGGTTCCGGCCCTATGGGCCTGCACCCAGGCTACGTTTATTTTATATTAAGTAAACGTAGTGACCGTAACTTGTGCAGGTTCTGAGGGCACTTCATTTCACCCAGGCTACTTCTTTAGATCGCCACCTAAGCGGAAATGAAATCACTTTACCTTATTATTTGCTGATGATAATAAACTTGGCACTATCGGGGTTTAAAGCTACAATCTCAATTTTCTGCGTACTTATTCTTGCATGACTCAAACGTTATCTAGTAAAACAAGCTTTCTTTATTGGCGGCTTTTAACTTACGTTAAACCTTTCTGGCCGGTGTTACTTGTAGGTATTTTAGCAAACATCGTTTACTCATTAATAGACGCAGGTTTTACTTATATGATGCGTCCTTTCCTTGATAAAAGCTTTATTAATATCGATATGGAATTTGTCAAAAAAATTCCAATTTTGGTTTTAATAGGGATTACTATTCGCGGTTTAGTCAGCTCGCTAGGCAGTTATTGTATGACCTGGGTGGCTCGATCGGTTGTAAAAGTGCTTAGGCAACATGTTTTTTCTCATATTATTAAATTACCGTCTGATTATTACGATCAAGCAACCTCAGGCCAATTATTGTCTAAAATTCTTTATGATGTTGAACAAGTTGCGCAAGTTAGCGCAGATGCGTTAACCGACTTTGTGCAAAATACTTGTTTAGTTATTGGCTTATTAACCGTAATGATGATTATCAGTTGGCAATTGTCTTTAATGTTTTTATTAACCATTCCTTTTGTTGGCATTATTGTTAATTTCACGAATAAACGTATCAGGCGTATTAGCCATAAGGTACAAAAAACGATGGGACAGGTAACTGAGATTGCTGCGGAAGCGATTGAGGGCTATCGAGTGGTGCGTATTTTTGGCGGTGAGCGCTATGAAATGGAAAAATTTAAGCAAGCCACGGAAGCGTCAAGACTAAATGACATGAAAGTTGCTATTAGCAAGGCCATTAACGTATCTGGGGTACAATTTATTATTGCTTTAGGTATTGCCTTAATTATCTTTGTGGCGATTGAACTTGCTACAGCCATTACAATTACAGCGGGCTCATTTTTAGCAATTATTGCTGCGATGTTGCAATTGATTAAACCGATAAAAACCTTGACTACGTTAAATGCAACAATTCAAAAAGGCTTAGCGGGTGCAGAAAGTGTATTTACGTTGCTTGATAAACCGATTGAGCAAGATAGGGGGATGGAATTAGTAGAGCGTGCAAAAGGAGCTATTGTATTTGATAAAGTCACGTATGCTTATCGAGATGGTTTGCCGGTTTTGCATGAGGTAAGTTTTTCCATTAATCCCGGTGAAACAGTCGCTTTAGTAGGGCATTCAGGTAGTGGTAAAACGACTATTGCAAGTTTATTACCACGTTTTTATGAGCTAAATTGCGGCCAGATCCTCTTAGACGATATTCCTACTAAAGACATTTCGCTAACCGGCTTAAGAAAACAAATAGCGCTGGTTAGCCAACAAGTGACCTTATTTAATGACACGTTAGCGAATAATATTGCGTATGGGCGTTTTGATGTCAGCCGGGCTGAGGTTATCGCTGCGGCTAAACTTGCTTATGCGGATGAGTTTATTACACGCCTACCAGATGGCTACGATACTAAAATTGGTGAAAATGGTATTTTATTGTCCGGGGGACAAAGGCAGCGTTTAGCGATTGCGCGTGCTATTTTAAAGGATGCGCCTATTTTAATACTTGATGAGGCCACATCAGCACTTGACAGTGAGTCTGAATCTTACATTCAAGCAGCGTTACAAGAAGTCATGCAAAATAGAACAACCTTAGTTATTGCGCACCGCCTCTCTACAATCAAACGTGCTCATAAAATTTTGGTTATGCATCAAGGGCGTATTGTTGAGCAGGGTACTCACCAGGAGTTAATTGAAAAGAAAGGCCATTATGCGCAATTATATCGTACCCAAAGCTTAACCACGGCAGATAAAAAGGATTTTCTCCTTCATGCAACGTAGTTTAGAAACGTTATGGTATGGCCAGCATCCACTGCGTTGGTTATTATGGCCATTATCTTTCTGTTATCAGCATGTGGTAGGCTGGCGGCGTTTTTATTTAGAGCGCTTCAAGCAGCAGCATTTTCCGGTTCCTATTATTGTCGTGGGCAATTTAACTGTCGGTGGTGTAGGTAAAACTCCCTTAGTCATAGCCTTAGCACAAGCGCTCAAAGACAAAGGGTTAAAGGTAGGCATTGTAAGCCGTGGGTATGGGGCTCGCGTGAATCATTTTCCTTATGACGTTAAGAAAACTGATAATGCACATCTTGTGGGGGACGAGCCTTTACTTTTAGCGCAAAATACAGATTGCCCTGTGGTAATCGCGCCAAAACGAGTAGAAGCAGTACGTTACTTACTAGAGCGCTATCAAAGTCAAATTATCATTAGTGATGATGGTCTGCAGCATTATGCCATGGGGCGTCAACTTGAAATCCTAGTTATTGATGGTTTGCGAGGTTTAGGAAATGGTTTGTGCTTACCAGCAGGGCCTTTACGTGAGCATCCTAAACGCCTAAAAGAAGCTGATTTTCTAATTGTAAATGGTGGTAAATGGTCTGATGCTTACTCAATGACCTTACAACCCGGTAAATTAATTAATATAGCGACCGGCCACGCGATTAGCCCGCATGAGCTAATCGGCCCGACTGCCGCTGTTGCCGCAATTGGGCATCCACAGCGATTTTATACTACGCTCACTAATATGGGCATTACATTTAACAGTTATTCCTTCCCGGATCATCATGCATTTAGAGCGGAGCAGCTAACATTTGCAGAAGAAAATGTAATTATGACTGCGAAAGATGCTGTTAAATGCCAAGATTTTGCAAAGGATTCCTGGTACTTTTTGCCAGTAGACGCTAAATTAAGTGATGCGTTTTGGACTGCATTATGGTCACATGAGCAAATTAAAGGGTTAGTGTTAACATGAAACAGATTCGAGCTTGTATTTTATTATTGGTTCTTTACTTAATGTTAAGCGGGCGGCTGCTAGCTGCGCAAGCCATAGAGCCTGTAGCGAATGATGAGCCTCTCGCTCTGCAAACTATTCCTTCCTTACATGTGCCACAAGCAGATTGGGCTTTTGCAGGCACAGTCACTAATGAAAGTGGCGAGCGCTATATTTATTTTTTTGAGATACAACGTAATTATGACAGGTTTCATGGTTTAGCAACCGTTATTGATGCCCAGTCAAAAACAGTATTAGTTTATGAAGAGAGTAATACCCTTATTAAAAATCCTGAGCTTACTCATTGGCAAGTAGGCAATCTTTTTTTACGGTTTAATCCTATTAATAGCAGTTGGGTTTTTGGTGTTAAGGATAAAAAGAAAACAGGTTTTAACTTTAAAGTAGATATGCTGGGCTTAGCTCAAACTGCCTCTAAGCAGAAAGAATTGCGTTCAGGTGTTGAGTTTCTTATTGACCAAACCGGTCGTTTAAATGGCCATATTCAAGCAGGTGAAAGTAAAGAACTCTTTGTTACCGCTAAAAAAGCTTGGTTTAGGCAAATTTGGGTTAATAAACCTCAGCCGATTCCGCATTCATTAAAATCTGTTCTTTGTAATTTTAATGATGGCAGTGCTTTATACTCGGTAAGCTTGCAAGAGTCAGATACCATTCGAGGTTCTATAGCAGGTTGGCGCAATGAGCAAGGTACACCGGTGACCATGTCGCAATTTATAACCACGCAACAAGAAAAAGAAAATTTATGGCATATTCATGTTCCATCGCCAAAAGTTAATTTATCTTTTGAAAATTTACTTTATAAAATTAACGAAAGCCAGCAATTGATTATAGGGATTACGGCTGGGGCTATGCCTGGTTTTTGTGCGATTAATTATGAAGATATTGATGATTACGCCATCGAGCAAGCAGGGCAAACAAAAGAAAAAGGTAATGGATGAACCTACGTGATTTGCATTATTTTGTTGTTTTAGCCAAAGTTCAGCATTTTGGTGAGGCTGCTAAGTTATGTTTTGTTAGTCAGCCGACACTTAGTATGCAAATCAAAAAGTTAGAAGAGGAATTAGATCTAGTCCTTTTCGAACGTAACAATAAACAAGTGATGTTAACTGAGCAAGGCGAATTGCTTGTTAAGCATGCACAAGCCATTCTCAATCAAGTGGCTGAAATGAAGGAGTTAGCACGTGCAAGTGCTGATCCATTTGCAGGTGAAATACGCTTAGGGGTCATACCTACCTTAGCGCCGTATTTATTGCCTTTAGTCATGCCTGATATTCAGAAAAAATTTCCAAGGCTCAGAATTTGGTTAATTGAAGAGAAAACAGATGTATTGACCGCGATGCTAACTCAAGGTCAATTGGATGCGGCCCTAATGGCAACGCCGGTTAAAAGTGATTTAATCCAACATAATCTGTTTGATGAGCCTTTTTATTTTGTTTGTTCAGAAACATCAAGCTTACATCATTATCAATCTATTCATTTAGAGCAACTACAAGGTCAACCCGTCATGCTATTGGCAGAAGGCCATTGTTTACGAGAACAGGCTATGGCCTTGTGTCAATCAGCTCAAATAGAAACTAAAATTGATTTTACAGCGACAAGTTTAGAAACATTACGGCTTATGGTACAAACAGGAGCAGGCGTTACTTTAATTCCGGCACTCGCAACTCAAGGTGCCCCTAATAAGTCATTATTTATTATTCCATTTGCAAAGCCCGCACCGGTGCGTACAGTGGCGCTATATTGGCGGCCTACGTCAATTAAGTCGATTTGTTTACAACAATTAGCGAAATTAATAACAAAAACAACCCAAACCTATCTACAAAAAATAGACAATAAATTTAGGACTTAAGTGGTTAATTATGACTGAACTTGCTCGTGTTAATTGTCTTAAAGTTGGCTTTCAAACTGACCGTGGCATAACAACTGCTGTCGATAACATGAACCTTGACCTAAAGCCCGGTGAAACCTTAGCGCTGCTCGGTGAATCAGGTTGTGGCAAGTCGTTAACTGCGCTAGCTATTATGCGCCTGCTACCCAATAATGCAGGCTATGGTGAAAGAAGCACAATCAATGTAGGTAGCCAGGATATCTTAGCCCTTCCTGAAAGTAACATGCGAAGCCTAAGAGGAAAAAAGGTAGCAATTGTTTTCCAAGAGCCAATGACGGCTTTAAATCCTGTTTTACGCATTGAAGAGCAATTAGCGGAAGCCTTATTGCAACATCAATCATTAAGCACTGCAGCACTTAGGCAACGCATGCTTGATTTATTAACTACTGTAGAAATCCCAGATCCTAGCTTGCGTTTACGCCAATACCCGCACCAACTTTCAGGCGGTCAAAAACAGCGTATCGTGATTGCCATGGCCTTAGCGAACAACCCCGATATCTTAATTGCTGATGAACCTACAACCGCCTTGGATGTGGTAATACAGGCACAAATTTTAGCGCTACTTAAAAAATTACAGCGCGAACATCACATGAGTATTTTATTAATTACACATGATTTAGCGGTGGTGAAGGCGATGGCAGATAGGGTTTGTGTGATGTATGCCGGGCATTTAGTAGAAGAAGCAACGATTGTTGATTTTTTTAGACAAGTCAAACATCCTTATTCACAACAATTACTGGCTTCTATCCCGAGTTATCATAAACGGCATCAACCCTTACAAATGATTGCTGGCAGCGTGCCTACCCTGGAAAACCTGCCTTCAGGCTGCCGCTTTCATCCGCGTTGTGCCCATGCTTTTTCTCCCTGTCCTACTGAGATACCCGCTCTACAAAATCTCGATAATCACTTGGTCCGTTGTCATCTTTACCCTACCCATAAACAACCGCCTCCGCTACCGCAAGCAGAGAAAGACTTGCTTACGGGTTTGAGCAACCATGAATTATTACTTGCAGTCACCAATCTCAAAGTTCATTACCAAGCAGGTCATGGGCTATTAAAACGCAAGCGTAAGCTTATTAAAGCAGTCGATGGAGTCTCGTTAAATCTTTATAAAGGTAAAACACTGGCTTTAGTTGGCGAATCAGGTTGTGGTAAAACAACGGTTAGTCGGGCATTGCTCCGTTTATTGCCCATTACCGCCGGTGAAATCAATTACCGTGGCCAGCCAATACAAACGTTACATGGAAGCAGTTTAAAAGACTATCGTAAACGGGTACAAATCATTTTCCAAGATCCTTATTCTTCTTTAAATCCACGTTTAACCATCAGTGATATTATTGCCGAAGGGATGATTGCGCAGGGCATGGCAAAGGCTGTCATCAAACGCAGGCAATTGCAATTATTAGAGCAAGTTAATTTACCCAAAACGAGTCTTGAGCGCTACCCGCATCAATTCTCAGGCGGCCAACGGCAGCGTATTTGTATCGCGCGTGCGCTAGCCAGTGAACCTGACATTTTAATTTGTGATGAACCTACCAGCGCCTTAGACGTATCCGTGCAAGCACAGCTATTAAATTTATTAAAAAATTTGCAACTTGAATTAGGCATATCTTATCTATTTATTACCCATAATATGGCGGTCGTTGCGTACTTTGCCGATGATGTCTTGGTGATGAAGGACGGTAAAATCATAGAAGAAGGGACATGTGAGGCTATTTTTTCTCATCCTCAACAGGAGTATACGCGCCAGTTGCTAGCGAGTGTTTTGTCGGTTAATTAAAGGAGTAATATATTGCAAGCTTTGTTTTCAATTATTAATGATAGAAGTTACGAGTTTTGATTTAAATAAAAAAACCAGCCATGCTATTCTAGGATATCATAGCTGGTTTACTTATTTAGAGGAATAATTTTGCCTAAGGCCTTTACCAATCTTTAGAAGAAACCTGAAACAAAATCTGGCACGGTTTCTTGTTTCTTCGCAACCACCGGAGGCTTTTTGTGTAATACACTATAGCTAGTTCGCTGCTCTTCAAAGGATGGATCAGATTGACTACCTACATCGTGACTAGCATTATGTAATGCTGAGAAAGGGTTCTTGGTTTTACCCGGCTTAACAATATCATAATCAGAATCATCATCAGAGGGAACCCCTAAAACGTTAGCCGATTCTCTTTCCCACGGCTCTTTAGCTAGCCATTTCCCAAATGTTGCAAGACCCGCACCAATAGCCATACCTACAGCTAAACCCACGCCCGCGCCGATGGCCATACCAAACAAGGTACCAACGCCTGGGATAGGAATAAGCGAACCTAAGATAGCACCAACTGCCGCACCTACACCAGCGCCACCGGTAATGGTTAGTGCAGTTCCTCTCCCCGAATTTTTCTTATACAATTCATAGAGGCCTACGCCACTTAAGCCAAGTGCCGCAGCACCGCCACCACAAATTACTCCACCGATAATAGTACCAACACCAGGCATAAACAGTGAGCCGATTGCAGCACCAATGGCAGCCGGTATGCCAACAGCAGTTATTTTGGCAGCTATCGCTTTAGCTTTAGTAAATAGGCTTTCATCTTCCTCATCGTTATCTTCAATGACACGAGGTTGTTGTTGAATAGAAGGTTGTACTATAGCTTCTTCAACTTGATCATCGTTAGTTTCTGGCAATTCGTAAGAAATAAGAGAGGATAAATCTGGTCGTTCAATATTTTGTAAATCTTGGAGTGCTTGCGCATTTACGAAGCATTCTGCGCCTAGTCGCCTTAAAAGGTTATTAGTTATAATAAACTCTTCATATTTCTCAGCACTATTTAATGCTGTTGCTAGTTCGAAGAGTAGCTTATCTACAGCTACCTGCCCACTTCCAGGTAATATTGGATTGGGCTGTTTGTTTTTAGCATCAGTAAAATCAGGATTAACAAGAAGAGTAACAACTTGATCTTCAGGTGTGTGCTCGGGCCCCTTAACGATAGAAATCATCCAATAATTGGGGTTAATGGTAGAAGTCGCAATCGAAAATCGACAAAATTGTCCGTCATCATCTTGGTAGGCAACTGAATATTCTGTAAGACACTCCATCATCTCTTCAATTTTATCTGTAAACTCCCCATGCTTATTTCTCAGTAAAGGAAATTCTTGGCCATCCTCAGGCTCTTCTTTTTTCCAGGCTTTATAAGCTTTAAGTTGATTTTGGCAGAGTTCTTCCATGTGAGTGTAAAACTTTCCTATATAATTCTCTCTATCTTCCGGACTAAGACCCATCTTTTGCTTAGCTTCGTTACCATTACCCGTGTAAACAATAGCCATACGTTCCTCTCTCTTAAATTTAACTAAATTCTAACTATATTAACTGTTTAATATTAAGGAAATATGGATAACTATAAATAAAATTATTTTTTGATGAAACTATTAGAGTATATTTTAATCAGAAAAATGAGTGCAGAGCTGCTGATAAATTTAATGTTTAGGCAAGGCTAGTAGTTTATGGTATTTTTAATAATTAGAAGAAACGCTTTTTAGAGAAAGTTTTGGGTTTTATAACCTTAATCTGGTTGAGGCCTTTAGCTTTAGGCTAATTAGACTAAAGCATAAAGGCTCTTCTTTAATCAGTTAACTAGCGCTTAATTCCTTAAAGAAATTAGCTAAACTATCTAGCGAAAGTAACTCCACGTCTGTTTTATTGCGTGCTTTGTATTCAATCACTTGCTGCTGCAAATGACGCTCACTAATTACAATTCGATGCGGTATGCCGATTAAATCACAATCAGCGAATAAAACGCCTGGGCGCTCATTGCGGTCGTCTAAAAGAGTTTCTATCCCTAAACTAGTTAATTCCTGGTAAAGTTTCTCAGTGATTTCTTGTACTGCAGGTGAGCGATGGCCATTAATTGGAATGAGAACAACTCTAAAAGGTGCGAGCGCTTCCGGCCAGATGATACCACGCTCATCGTGATGTTGTTCAATTGCTGCAGCAACCACGCGAGTAATGCCTAAGCCATAACAACCCATAAGCATGGTGTGTAGCTCGCCTTCCTCATTAAGTACGTTCGCATTCATGGCTTTTGCGTATTTATCGCCTAATTGAAAAACATGGCCTACTTCAATACCACGGCAGGCATGCAAAGTTCCTTGGCCATCTGGGCTTGGGTCGCCTTCTTTAACTTGTCTTAAATCATAAGCAACTTGATAAGATGCATCACGGTTCCAGGCGGCATGAATATAATGTTTATCTGCCTGATTAGCCCCGCAGGTAAAGGAGGTCAGAGCAAGTGCATTGTGATCAACAATACTTGGAATAGGGAGATTAACAGGGCCTAATGAGCCAATTGGTGCACCTAGTAGGGATTCAATGGTTTTATCATCAGCAAAACGCAGTGGCGACTTTAGGATTGGATGCTTACTTGCTTTAATTTCATTTAATTCATCATCACCTCTTAACACCAAAGCAACTAGAGGATGTGTTGAACCCTCTACAATCAATGTTTTAACGGTTTGCTCAGGGGTTATATTTAAATGCTCGCAGACCTCTTTAATGGTTTTCTTACCTTTGGTATCTACTAAGGACATTGACTCAGTAGGTAGCTTAAGAGCAGGAGGTGGGTTTAAGCTGGTTGCTTGTTCAATATTGGCAGCATAATTACTTTCATCACTGTAGAAAATAATATCCTCACCTGAGTCAGCTAACACTTGAAACTCGTGGGATGCAGAACCCCCAATGGCACCTGTATCTGCTTCAACAGCGCGATACTGCAAGCCTAAGCGGTCAAAAATTCGGCAATAAGCAGCATACATGGCTTCATAAGTTTGTTGTAAAGATTCATAGTTCAAATGAAACGAGTAAGCATCTTTCATGATAAATTCGCGTGCTCTCATGACACCAAAACGTGGGCGAATTTCATCACGGAATTTAGTTTGAATTTGATAAAAATTAGCAGGCAATTGCTTGTATGAACGTAACTCGTTTCTCATTAAATCGGTGATAACTTCTTCATGGGTAGGGCCATAACAATAATCGCGGTCATTACTGTCTTTCATTGTTAAAAGCTGCCCACCAAAAGTTTCCCAACGCCCTGTTTCTTGCCATAATTCAGCAGGCTGTATGGAAGGCATTAATACTTCCATGGCATTGGCGCGATTCATTTCTTCTCTTACAATTTGCTCAACTTTTTGTAAAACACGTAATCCAAGCGGCAGCCAAGTGTAGAGGCCTGATCCTAGCTTGCGAATCATTCCAGCTCGCAGCATAAGCTGATGCGATACTATTTCTGCATCGCTTGGCGTTTCTCGGAGGGTAGCTAAAAACCATTGAGAGGTGCGCATATCAGTTCCTAATTACGTTCAAAGTGCTCATTATATAGGTATTGCCAGTAATTTGCGATTTATCATTTTTATTTTAATAAAAGAACACGTTACAATAATGAAGGCCCTTAAATTACTTAAATAGAAGATAGAGTGAATACACTTGGCTTAATACAGACATTTTGTAAAGTAGCTCAGCATTGTAATTTTACAGCAGCAGCTCACATGTTAAATATTTCAGCGGCAGCCGTCAGTAAACAGATTTCTTTATTAGAAAAAGAATTAGGTGTGGCGTTATTTGAGCGCACAACCCGTAGAGTGACGTTGACTGCAATAGGGGAACTTTATTATCAAGAAATACAAAAAGTCTTACTTTCATTAGAACAAGCAACCAACCTGGTTGCTAAAACAAAAACGGAGCCCGCAGGTGTAATTCGCGTTAAAAGTGCCCGGTTTTTTGCAGAAAAAATAATTCTACCCCGTATGATTTGTTTTCAAAAACGCTACCCTCAAATAACCCTTGATTTACAAATTGCTGAGCAAGTACCGCACTTACCGGCTGAAGAGTTAGATGTGGTTTTTGGTATGTCGATGGCTGTGGCTTCTAATTCCATCCAAAAGAAAATTGGCACGACGCGCTATATTTTTTGTGCATCGCCTGCTTATCTTAAACAAGCCGGAGTTCCGCGAGAGCCCGCTGATTTAGCGCATCATGCCTATATCACACACAGCATGCGTAAGCCTAATGATTCTTGGACTTTTACTAATGGCGAAACAGTTTCTTTAAAGCCTACATTATATTTAAATGATGCTACCGCTATGGTTGATTGCGCTTGTCGGGGCTTAGGCATTGTTGTTCTACATTCTTATCAAGTGGCAGATGCCTTAAAAACAGGTGAATTAATAGAAATACTCACCGATTATCAGATGCCAGCTATACCTGTATTTATTTTTTATCATCCAGCACGTTTTATGCAGCCTAAGGTAAAAGTTTGGGTTGAAGCAATGACAGACAATATTTCTTTTTGATGGGTTTAATTTGAATTCGTAGAGACCGCAGCTAAATTATAATAATCAAACCTGCTTAAAGATTACTGGATACCGCGGTTAAGCCGCGGTAATTCGTTTTTTCTTTGACCTACATCATTTCATCGAAATACCGTGGCTTGAACACGGTATCCATTAAAAATGCTAGTGTGATAAAAATTTTCTGACTTATTTCCCTAAATCTGCTGTATTAAACTCTTTTGCCTGTTCTATGATGGGGCGGGTTTTATGGACTAAGGTTTCATCATTTGCTTTGCCTAAGTGAGCTATGTAATTTGAATAATCTTCAAAATGAACCTTACCACTTTCGACATCATAGATTGCGCCAACCATACCAATACTTTCCTGCTCGATCATGAGTTTAATAATTTCACTATCTTGGTAAATTTGATGCATCGTATTGGCGATATTGAGTGCCGTAACATTGGCGATAAATTTGGTATTTTTACTAGTACGGTTTTCTTTGATTTCTAATTCTGCATTAATAGCAGGCTTTATTTTTGCTAATAATTGCGTAATATGGCCTTTTTCAACACCATCACAAGCTGCCTGAATAGCACCGCAACGCGTATGGCCTAATACCACAATTAATTTAGCGCCTACTACATGACAAGCATATTCAATGCTTGCCAGCACATCATCATTTACGACGTTACCTGCTACCCGTATACAAAATAAATCACCAAAGCTCATATCAAAAATGGTTTCTACAGGGACGCGTGAGTCAATGCATCCTAAAACAACGGCCATAGGATGTTGGGTTTGAGCTGTGTATTTAATATCAATTTTAGAGCTACGATGGATGTGTGTATCATTTAAGAAACGTTGATTGCCTTCTTTAAGTAACGTTAGTACCTCAACAGGCGTGAGGGTAGCTTGTATATCGTAAGTTGTTACAGTGATAAAATCGATATAATTATGTATATCATAATGCTCTTTAAAACCAATTAAGTTTAAAGAGATTTGTTTATGTGGGGCTTGCTCTTGTTGAAATTCTTTAATTAATTCAACAATTTCTTTATCAATATAGTGAGTATAACGCGCATCAATGATAAGTTGCGAATTATTCGGTATAGAGTCAAGCTCAGCCACTAAAGAGGCTTTGTTTAAAAAGGTAATTTGCTGTGGTAAGACCAGTCTATTGGTTATACCAGTTGGATAGACTTCTTTAAGAATATCTAAACGAGCTTGGCTATTAGTTTTTAAAATATAAAATAAGCTTATTCCTAAGCCAATTAAAATACCGGCAAGTAGATTAAAAACAACAATACTAATAACTGTGGCAATAAAGGGAATAAATCTATCTAAGCCTTGATTATACAATGATTTATAAATTGCAGGCTTAGTTAATTTATAACCTGTAAAAATTAAAATAGCAGCGAGTGAGGATAGCGGGATTTTATTAAGCCAACCAGGTATTAAAAGGACCGCAAGAAATAATAATAAGCCGTGTAAAACGGTTGCTACTTTGGTTTTTGCACCAGCTTGAATATTAACAGACGTACGTACAATGACTGACGTAATGGGTAGTCCGCCTAGTAAGCCTGAAATAAAGTTACCTGTACCTTGAGCAAGTAGCTCTTGATCTTTAGAAGCAGTACGCCTTTTATGATCTAATTTTTCAGATGCTTTGACGTTAAGCAGGCTTTCTAGAGAAGCAACAATAGCCATAATTAATGCATATAAATAAACTTTAGGGTTTGTCCAGGCAGCCCAATTTGGTGCCTGAAACTGACTGAAAAAGTCAATAAATCCGTCATTTTTAGGAATATTCACTAAATGAGGATTGTTTTGTGCAAGAAATGAACCACTGTTAAGAAATATTTCATTGATTACAATACCTGCGATTACCACGATAATAGGTGCTGGAATACCTTGCAAAATTTTTAATTTAGTTTTTTCAAAATAAATTAAAATAGCAAATGAAATAAAAGAAATGATGGCAGCGCCCATATTAATATGCTGTGAAAATTCATACAACGGGCTAAATGTCAGGCCTTCGGTGGTTTCTAACAAATGTGCTTGTAATTGTTTAAGATCAGAAGAGAGCGTAAATGCTAGAGGAATTTGTTTTATAATCAATAAAATACCGATAGCACACAGTAGGCCTTGTACCACATTTGAAGGCACATACTCAACAATAAATCCTGCACGCAATACACCAACAAGCGCTTGAAAAACACCGGCTAGCACTAATGCTAAGAGAAAAGTATGAAAATCACCTAGTTGCGTAAGTGCTGCTAAGACAACAGCGGCCATGCCTGCAGCAGGGCCGCTGACGCTTACCTGCGAGCCACTTAAGATGCCTACAACAATGCCGCCGACAATACCGCTGACAATACCTGAAAATAGCGGCGCGCCTGAAGCAAGTGCAATCCCTAAACAAAGTGGAATCGCCACTAAAAAAACGACTATTGCCGCGACAAAATCAAACTTTAAATGCCGCTGTTGATAAATTTTAGCTCTACGAAAGGTTGTTAGCACAGCATCGTTCATAATTTAAATGTAAATTAATTACCTTAATGTGGATACTAGCTCAAATTGAATAGTTTGTGAATCTTTACAAGAAAGAAATATTTCTTTACTTTACGGACAAGGTAAAGGTAAATAAAGGTATTTTTTGTTTTCTAACTTATCAAAATGATAAAATCATTTAAATAAAGGATTTGACTCAAATTGTTCGTTTTACGAGTAGGCATTGTTGCATGGATACAATAAGCGGTTAAAGCGATCTATGTAAATTAGCTAAAATAAGATTTAATTCCCGTTTGTAAGTAAAGGGGCTAGGCTAGCTGAACAAGGCCTGATTCTGGATTGCTTCACCATTACTTTGTAAAGGTTCGCAATGACGGCACGAATTTAGCTAAACTATCCCAGAACCACTCGTCTTTGCGAGCGCAGCGAAGCAATCCAGCTCTTTGTCTGGACAAGGCTTGAGATTAGGACTCTAATACATCAATTTCTTCATCTAGAAAAATAGCATCAGCTGTGGAATTATTATTAATAATTAACTGTTTTTCCAGATTTTTAAATTGCCATAAATCCTGATCCATCAATTGACTCGGTTTAACACTTTGCAAAGCATGTAAAATATTACTTGGAATTTTAGGGTTGTCTTTTGCAAGTTCATCAATTAATTTACCAATTTTCTTACGTGCTAAGTTCTCCTGAGAGCCACATAAAGTACATGGAATAATTGGATAACTCTGCTCACTGGCATAGGTAATAATATCACGCTCTTGCACATAGCATAATGGGCGAATAACTAGGTGCTTTTTATTATCACTGAGTAGCTTTGGTGGCATTGAGCGAATATCGCCATTATACAGAATGGACATCATTAATGTGCGGATTAGATCATCACGATGATGTCCTAGAGCAATTTTATTAAAACCATGTTCTTCTGCATAACGATAAATAATACCTCGGCGTAAGCGTGAGCATAGCGAACAATAAGTTTTTCCTTCGGGGATTTTTTCTTTAACAATACTATAGGTATCGCGTGTTAAAATTTCATAAGGGATTTTTTTATTTTGTAGCCAAGCATGAACCTTGCTGTCGTCCCAACCTGGCTGAGCCTGATCTAGCGTAAAAGAAAATAACTCGAATTTATGATTAGAGCGCTGCTTTAGTAAATGCAATAAAGTTAATAAAGTAAACGAATCTTTACCACCAGATAAACAAACCATAACGCGGTCGCCACGCTGTATCATATTAAAATCAGCAATCGCTTTGCCTGTATAATGCAGTAATTTCTTTTCGATAGCTGTTGGATTAAATGCCATATTAACAACCTATTAAGCGATAAATAAAATTTCTTTCTCGGATTTTCTCGAACAATTTATAATCTATTTGTACTGTAGTTTAACATAAAGAGAAAGCATGATGCGCAATTATAAATAGTTTAAATTTAAATTTCATCTAGCTAGGCGTTCATTGCTAACGTTTATGCGTCTTATTAACAAGTAGCTTGGGTGAAACGAAGTGAAACCCGGGTTCCGGCCTAAAGGCCTGCACCCAGGCTACATTTACTTTTTTAAATAAAGTTAGCACTACTTAAGCGAATGCTAGTTAACTACTTGGCTTTTATTACTTTAGTATGACTTACCTTGTGGATGATTCGCTTACTTTTTATTTTACCTCTACGAGGCAACGGAGGAGGAAAGCGATTGATACGGGTAGTAATCAACCAAGAATTTATTTCTTCAAGATCATTCACATTGAGTGTGCCTGCTAGATACTTAAGATTGAGCCCGGCATTAATTAAATTGTATTGATCTGCTGCTAATTGCCGTTGTGCTTCAAATAATCGTTGCTGGGCATTAACAACATCAACCATCGTTCGAGTTCCTACTTGAAATTGCGCTTCTGTACTTTCAAGTGAACGTTGCTGCGAAATGACAGTTTGTCTATCTGCTCTAACTTTACTGATACCATCGGTAATTGTATTAAAAGCAATACGGCTATTAACAACCACATCCCGGTAAGCTCGCTCTAAGCGTTCACTGGCAGATTGAAAATCAAATTGGGCTTGTCTGGTTTGTGCGGTAACTAATCCGCCTTGTAACACGGGAAAATTTAAAGCCAGGGCAATATTTGATGATGTTTGGCGAGAAGGTGCAAAAAAGTTACCAGCACCATTAATATTATTATGGGTTTGAGTACTATTCGCTTGAATAGCTAAAGTAGGCCAACCACCACCTGCTTGTACACGAATATTTTCGCGTGCGGCTTGCAGGCTATATTTAGCAGCGTAGTAATTATAATTTTGTTTAAGCCCCGTATCGACCCATTCATTAACATTGTTTGGCTCAGGCCGAATAAGAGGAATGCGACTATCTCTTAATGGTGCTAAATACTCATAAACATGATTGGTTAATTTACGTAAATTTTCACTTTGATTAACTAAATTATTACGTGCAGTAATTACTTCAGCAACTGATTGATCAAAGGCTGCGCGTGCTTCATAAACAGAAGTAATAGCATCTAAACCCACACGAAACCGCTCTTCTGCTTGCTCGAGCTGACGCCTATTAGCACGCTGCTTTGCTTCGGCAAAAATTAATGTATCTCTAGCTAATAATACTTCGAAATAGGCTCTAGCAGTGCGTAAAATAAGGTCTTGAGCTGCATTGTTAAAGGTTGCTTGTGCCGCTTTTACTGACGCTTTGGCCTGCTGTACTAAAGCCCAGGCTTGAAAGTTAAATACAGGTTGCGAGGCACTAATTTGCCATTGGTTGCTGTTGTAAGTTTGTTCAATAGCAAGATTAGTTGAGCGAATATCCTGTATATTTCTGCTAACTAATGCATTCACATTAACCTGCGGATAAAGCGCAGAGCGCGCAATGGGAATGGATTCGCTGGTTGACATATAGGTGCTGTAAGCTTCTTTAAAAAATGGATCATTTTCTAAGGCTTGTTGATAGATATCCATTAAGTCTGTTGCATGCGATTGACCAGCGAAGCAAATAGCAAATAGCAGAAACAGCATTTTTTTCATGCGCGAGAATCCTAGAAAATAAATTCTTTAGGCTTTAACTTGTTAATCAAAGGTGGAATGCAGGTTTCAAATATTAACTCTTCAGTCCATCTACCATCTAATCCTAAAGTAAACAGCATAGCTTGCATAACAGGTTCTTTACCAATAATTGCAAAGATTCTACCGCCTGGTAAAATTTGTAGACGTAAGGTATCAGTAATAGAATCGATTGCGCCCGTCATAACAATAACATCATAAGGCGCTTTATCAAGCCAACCATTACAAGCGTCACCTGTAATTAATTCAACGTTATTGCAATGATGTTTTTTTAAATTGCCAGCAGCCATATTAGTGAAGTCTTGAAAATAATCAATACTAATTACTTTCTGAGCGAGACTACTTAGCAAAGCGGTGAAATAACCTGTTCCAGTACCTACCTCTAAAATAACTTCATTTTTTTGTAAATTTAGTGCCCCTAAAATGAGTCCTTCTTCTAAAGGAGTCATCATTCGTTGGTCATGATCAAGTGGAATTTGCATATCAGAGTAAGCAAATCGCTGCATTGCTCTAGGAACAAATTCATCGCGAGGAAATTTATCATACAAGGCTAATATATTCTCATTAAGAACGTCGCCTGTTCTAAGCTGCTGCTTAATCATATTAATGCGTGCATTTTGACTAATCATTTGCGAAATACCATTAAAGGAATCAGATAGGTTAAAAGGTTGCGGCTATTTTAGCAAGAATTGATAAAAGGTGCGATTGATTCATAAAAGTTTTATCAAGCATTTATCATTAACTTAAGCGCTATACCCATGCAACTTTCAGTTTGAATGGGTATATGATAGTGCGAGTGTGTAAAATTTGATATGATTATATTAATTTTGTTTTTTATTAGGAGCACGCAATGCAAGAGCGATTTCTTGACCATTTGCACAGTGAGTTAGAAGTTATTAAAAGTGAAGGGCTTTATAAATCAGAGCGAGTTATTGCTAGTCAACAGCAGGCTCAAGTACAAGTACAAAACGAAGAAGTCATTAATTTATGTGCTAATAATTACTTAGGTTTAGCAAATCATCCCGATTTAATTCGTGCAGGTCAAAAGGCATTAGAAGAATATGGTTATGGTATGGCATCAGTGCGCTTTATTTGTGGGACACAGACGCCTCATAAACAATTAGAAAAGAAGATTAGCCATTTTCTTGGTAAAGACGATACCATTCTTTATTCTTCTTGTTTTGATGCGAATACTGGCTTATTTGAAACACTATTAGGGCCTGAGGATGCAATTATCAGTGATGCCTTAAATCATGCCAGTATTATTGATGGCGTGCGCTTATGTAAAGCGGCTCGTTTTCGCTATGCTAATAATGATATGCGTGATCTCGAAACTCAATTAATTGCAGCCAAAGACGCTCGTTTTCGCTTAATTGCAACAGATGGTGTTTTCTCGATGGATGGTATTATCGCTAATCTACCTGCAATTTGTGAATTAGCTGATAAATATGATGCTATGGTTATGGTTGATGATTCTCATGCGGTAGGCTTTATGGGCGACACAGGTCGCGGTACTCCTGAGTATTGTGGCGTTGCAGAAAGAATCGATATTCTAACTGGTACGCTAGGTAAAGCCCTAGGCGGGGCATCGGGTGGTTATACAGCAAGTCATGCGGTCCTTGTCGACTGGCTTCGCCAACGGTCACGACCTTATTTGTTTTCTAATACGTTAGCGCCGATGATTGCGCAAACATCCATTGAAGTACTTAATTTATTAGAAAATTCGAATGAATTATTAGTAAAGCTTAAACGCAATAGTCAGTATTTTCGCAAGGGCATGACTGACCTTGGATTTAATTTAATTCCAGGAGAGCATCCTATTATTCCTGTAATGCTTGAAGATGCAAGTCTTGCAGCAAAGATGGCTGAGCTTTTACTACAAGAAGGTGTGTATGTGGTTAGTTTTTCTTACCCTGTTGTGCCTAAGGGTAAAGCTCGTATTCGCACTCAAATGTCAGCAGCCCATGAAATAAAACATTTAGACCAAGCGTTAGCAGCATTCTCCAAGGTAGGAAAGTTACTTAATATTATTAAGTAAGGATATAAACGCTAATTTGCCGGTACAAACTATAGCGTTATCCACTAAGTTTTAGACGAGGCGCAAGGGAGTGAGGCGAAGGAGTGTACATTGAAGTACATGATTGAGCCGAGCGAGAGCTTGCAACGAAGTATAAAGCTTAGGGGGTGACGCTATAACAAGCGATTTATAAATTTTCTAGCTAGAATTAATTAATACGTAGGAGAAATATGAAATCATTAGTCAAAGCTAAACGTGAACCTGGAATTTGGATGCAGGATGTGCCGGTTCCTGACTATGGCGTTAATGATGTTTTAATTAAAATTCATAAAACTGCTATTTGTGGTACAGATATTCATATCTACTCGTGGGATGATTGGGCACAAGCGACTATTCCTGTGCCAATGACTGTCGGGCATGAATTTTATGGTGAAATTGTGGCACTTGGCCGCGAGGTAAGGGGCTTAGAAATAGGACAGCGTGTTTCTGGCGAAGGCCATCTTACCTGTGGCATGTGTAGAAATTGCCGTGCTGGTAAGCGTCATTTGTGTCGCAATACACTTGGCGTTGGTGTAAATCGTCCGGGTTGTTTTGGTGAATATTTGGCGATACCGGCAAGTAATGTTCTAGCGCTACCTGATAATATAACTGGTGAGCAAGCCGCTATTCTTGATCCATTCGGTAATGCGACCCATTGCGCATTAGCTTTTGATGTCGTGGGTGAAGATGTATTAATCACAGGAGCAGGTCCAATTGGTATTATGGCAGTAGCTATCGTCAAACACATTGGCGCACGTCATGTAGTTATCACTGATGTAAATGATCATCGTTTAGAGTTAGCGCGTCAAATGGGTGCTACCCGCGCTATTAATGTAAAATATCAAAACATAGCAGATGTGGTTAAAGAATTAGGCATGCTAGAAGGATTTGACGTAGGCCTTGAAATGTCAGGCAATCCTATCGCATTAAATGACATGGTCAAAGCGATGAACCATGGCGGCCATGTTGCGCTCTTAGGAATCCCACCACAGGAAACATCGATTGACTGGAATCAAGTCATCTTTAAAGGATTAACTATTAAAGGAATTTATGGGCGAGAAATGTTTGAAACCTGGTATAAAATGATTGCCATGTTGCAAAGTGGTTTAGACATATCACCCGTTATTACCCATCGATTTCATGTTGACGACTATCAAAATGCTTTTCAAATTATGGCCTCTGGCCAATCCGGTAAAGTGATACTTGATTGGACATAAGGGGTAGTCATAGCCAACTCGCATTATTAGGTGCAGATTAAGCCTTGTATAGAAAGGTCGTTTAGTTTATTTTCTGCACCAACTTCTTTAAAGAATGGAGTATTCATGTCGCAATATATTTACACTATGAACCGCGTAAGCAAGGTGGTTGATAATCAGCGGGTAATTCTTAAAGATATTTCTTTAAGCTTTTATCCAGGTGCTAAGATTGGCGTATTAGGCTTAAATGGCTCTGGTAAATCTACATTATTACGAATAATGGCCGGTATTGATCAACAATTTAATGGCGAGGCAAGACCACAGCCCGGTATTAAAATTGGCTATCTTGCGCAGGAACCAAAATTAGATGCTACTAAAAACGTTCGCGAAGTGGTTGAAGAGGGCGTTGCTGAAATAAAAAATAAATTAAAAGAATTTGATGAAATTAGTATGCGTTTTGCCGAGCCTATGAGCGAGGATGAAATGACGGCATTACTTGAGAAACAAGGGCAGTTACAAACTGAAATTGAAGCATGTGACGCCTGGGATTTAGATCGCAGGTTAGATATTGCGGCAGATGCGCTGCGCCTACCTGATTGGGACGCTAAAATCAGTCATCTCTCAGGTGGAGAATTGCGTCGAGTGGCTTTGTGTCGATTGCTCTTATCTAATCCAGATATGTTATTACTCGACGAGCCTACTAACCATTTAGACGCTGAAAGTGTAGCTTGGCTTGAACGTTATCTTGAAGAATTTCCTGGCACCGTCGTGGCGGTAACCCATGATCGCTATTTTCTTGATAATGCGGCTGAGTGGATACTTGAGTTAGATAGAGGTGAAGGCATTCCTTATAAGGGTAACTATACGTCCTGGCTTGAGCAAAAAGAAAATCGCCTAGCTATAGAAGAAAAGCAACAAGCAGCTCACCAACGAGCCATAAAAGCAGAATTAGAATGGGTTCGTACCTCACCTAAAGGTCGACATGCTAAAAATAAAGATCGTCTAGCACGCTTTGAAGAAATGCGTTCAAAAGAATTTCAAAAAAGAAATGAAACCAATGAGATTTATATTCCACCAGGCGAGCGTTTAGGTGATTTAGTGATTGAAGCCACTCATCTTCGTAAGGCGTTTGGTGATCGTTTGTTGATTGATGATTTAAGTTTTCAACTACCTAAAGGTGGTGTGTTAGGTATAATTGGGCCTAATGGTGCTGGAAAGTCTACGTTTCTTAAATTATTAACTGGCCAAGAAACGCCTGATAGTGGTGACATTCGTCTAGGAGAGACTGTTGATTTAGCTTATGTTAATCAAACGCGTGATCATCTAGATGATACTAAAACGGTATGGGAAGAAATATCAGACGCGCAAGATATTATTCAAGTAGGCTCATTTCAAATGCCATCTCGTGCTTATGTTAGTCGTTTTAATTTTAAAGGCGCTGATCAACAAAAGAAAATGTCACAACTTTCTGGTGGTGAGCGCAATCGCGTGCATTTGGCAAAACTTCTTAAACGTGGGGCCAATGTCTTATTGCTTGACGAGCCCAGTAATGATCTCGACGTAGAAACACTTCGCGCTCTAGAAGAGGCTCTATTAAATTTTCCTGGGTGTGTTATTGTTGTTTCTCATGATCGGTGGTTTTTAGATAGAATATGTACCCACTTAATGGCTTTTGAAGGCGATTCACAAGTAACATTCATGGAAGGTAATTACAGTGAGTATGAGGCGGATAGAAAAAAACGCCTAGGTGATGATGCTAATCGACCTTCAAGAATTAAATATCGTCGGTTAAGCGCCTAATGTGACATTAAGATGCCTGAATTCATCCTGTAGCGGAGATTACCATGAATAAGTTGTGTTGGGTTGGTCTAACTGTTTGTGTTGGGCTATCAAGTTGCGTTGAGTATGATGAATCAACGTTAATTGCAGATGATAATGGTTACATGCATAGGACGACTCATTATCTACGTGATAAGCGAGGACGCGATTATTTTCCAATTCAGGCGCCTGCTACGGGTAGAAAGCAATTTATTTTTGATCCCAAAGCCTATGCCTGGGCTGCTTATGATGCTGAAGGACATCGGGTCATGACTGGTAGCGCGTCAGGCGGTAAGGATTTTTGTGAAGATGTCGGACAGCCTTGCCGGACAGTCACAGGTACTTTCCGCGTTTATAATAAGCGTGGTGTAGATTGTTTATCGGGTGAATATCCTGTAGAAACTACAGGCGGTGCTAAAATGCCTTACTGTATGTATTTCCATCAAGGTTATACAATTCATGCAGCTTACGAAGTACCTTATGCTAACTCCAGTCATGGTTGCGTGCGAGTTTTACCAAGCGCCGCAAAATGGCTGAATGAACAGTTTATGACCATTGGCACTCAGGTTACCATTTTACCTTATGCTGATGAGGATAGGTAATTGAATGGAATTTAAAAGATAAGTTGTTTTACTTTGCGACTTAAACATGACATCTAGAACACTCGTAGGTAGGGAAACGGTTACAATGTAGCCTGGGTGCAGGTCCAGAGGAGCGTAACCCGGGTTTCACTTCGTTGCACCCAGGCTACATCGTTGAAAGAAGGAAAGACAAGCTAGATAAAAAGAAAATACCGAATTACCGCGGCTTGACCGCGGTATCCATTTAGATTTATCTAAAATTTGTTAATTAAGAAAGATTTAAGGAACTACACTTGCTGGCTCTTTGATAATGACTGTGCCTGAATTGGTAGTGGTTGTTCCAGGGGCTGTGGTGACCGCTTGTCTTGGGGACGCAATCATCTGCATAATACCTAAATCGCCAGAAATTTTACGGCCAACGATTAAATCGACAGTTAGAAGTTGGGTTAATTTTTGTTTTTCATTTTGATAAATAACTTGCAGAGGAACACGCACTCGCCATTGATTATCTTTCACATTAGTGACTGTAATATTGCCATCAATAGTACTTGTTACCATAAGTTTTTGCGTACGAATAGCACCTAAATTACCCGATTTATTTAATGCATCATTAAAACTCTGCCAGCCTTGTTCGGTATAACATGGCCTTAGATTTGTTAATTGCTGAGCAATATTGACATGATCAAAATCAAACGATTGCCGAGTAGCATTATTTGCCCACTGCATAATAATAGAGTGCTCAATCTGAGTTGTTTCAGGTGGAATGTGGTAACTACAATTCATAGGCTGAGCCATGGACGTTGTGCCAGTTGCAGGTACTGTTGCTGTCGTTGTTGTAGTGGATGAAGGATTAGTAATAACTGTGGTTGTTGGCGCAGTTGTAGTGGTAGTTGGAACAGTGGTTGTGGTTGGAACGGTCGTTGTCGTAGTAGCGGGTACTGTCGTTGTAGCGGGTGCAGTCGTTGTAGTGGTTGCTGGAACAACAACTTTTTGTGTGGTTGTCGTTGTGGTGGTACTAGGCGCAGCCGCATAGACATTAGCTGTATCATTTTGGGCTAGCGTAATTTGCTTAGTATCAGTGATAGAATTAGTTGCGATAGAATTAGCCGCTACTTTTGCATAGCTATCTAAGGTTGCATTGACTAAAGCATCACTGGCCTCAGCATATATAGAACTGCTTATTATAGTTAATAACCCGCCGAACAACATAGTTTTTTTCATTCGTAATGCTCCTTGCATGAATTTTTTGGAACTACTATAAGCCTCATCATGATTTTAATAAATAGTTTAATTGTTAATTAATGATAGATAGCCTATTTTAACATTTATCGATTAAAAGAAATTTATTAATAAGATTCTAATAGTTCTGCTATTAGCATTGCTGCTAAACGCGCTGTTTTCTGACCCTGGTCAAGCGGTGGCGAGAGCTCAGCAATATCAATACTAACTACTTTGCCAGTTTGTATGATGTATTGCAACAGTGGTACAGCCTGCCCGGGTAACAAGCCTAGCGCTTGTGGTGCGCTCACGCCTGGTGCAAAAGCTTCAGCAAACGTATCGAGGCAAATGCTTAAATAAATAGCTTCTTGTTTGCTAATAAATTCTTTAATAAATTTAATTTGCTGCTTAAGGCCTAATTCATTCATTTGTTGGGCAGTTAAAAAGGAGACGTTGTAATCTTTTGCGAGTTTAAACAGACTTTCTGTATTAGCATGGGGTTGAATACCTAGGCAGCAGTAATTAAAAGGTCTATTCTTGCTCGCACAGTAGCGCTGTATTTGATAAAAAGGTGTTCCAGAGGTACTTTGATTTGCTTGATTAGTAGGGCGCAAATCAAAATGGGCATCAAAATTGATGACGCCTAGCTTAGGATAGTGATTAGTCAGGCCTAAGAAATGTCCCCAAGCAATTTCGTGACCGCCGCCTAAGGCAATCGTTTTGCAGTGATGTTCATGGCATTGCCTAATGATGTCAGCAAATTGATGTTGCGCTTCTTCTAAGTCTTGCTGTTTGCAAGCGATATTACCTAAATCATAAAGCTGACGTTTAGCATGCCAAGGAAGCTTGGCTAATTGCTCCCTTAAAGCCATTGGCCCTTCTTTAGCGCCTAGTCGGCCTTCATTACGCCTTATGCCTTCGTCACTATTAAATCCTAAGAAAACAGTTTGGGATTTAATATCTTGTAGTGAATGAATACGAATATCATAAGCTTTAATAGCTTGAAAGAAACGCTCATGTGGGAGGCTGTCTTTACGTCCTTGCCAAATTGAGGTGATGGGGGGCTCGTAATTATTAATTTCAGGTAACATAGGCTCTCCTTAATCAGGATATAATAGCGCCAGTTAACACGTAAATAAACTTAATTTATAGCAATTTTTATGGGAAAAAAGTGTTAAAATTAGCCAATTTTGAAATGTTTATTAGCATTGTTCATTGTTTTCGGTAGAATGGCCTATTTAACTCTTTAGAGCTAGTTAAGGAGAGATAATGTTTATCATTACTGGCGGTGGTAGCGGTATTGGTCGTGCTCTAGCGCACATATTAGCAGACCAAGGTTACTCGGTTCTAATTGCCGGTCGTCGCGAGCAGGCTTTAATAGAAACAGCCTCTTATTCTTCCTTAATTTCTATTTGCTGTGCGGATGTGGCGAATGCCGAAGGTCGTCAGGCTATTTTATCCTCTTTAAATGATAAGCCAACCCTTAAAGGCTTAATTCATAATGCAGGTGTCATTGACCCTATCGCGCCTGTAACTGCTATCACCGAAACTGCATGGCAGCAAACGCTTGCAACCAATCTTAACGCACCTCTATTTCTTACTCAATTGCTTCTTGATAAATTACAAGGTGGGCGAGTTTTAACCATTGGCTCTGGCGCTGCCTATTTTCCGGTCGCAGGCTGGGCTACTTATTGTGTCTCAAAAGCAGCACTTGTTATGCTAACTCGGTGCTGGCAATTAGAATGTAATACGGTTGCCTTTGCAAGTGTTAAACCGGGTATTATTGACACGGATATGCAAGCTTTAATTCGGCAAAGTGAGTCTATGGATGAAGAAAAAATTCAATTTTTTAAGACCCTTAAAGCTGAAAACCGCTTAATACAGCCTAGTACCGTCGCTCTTTTTTTAAGCTGGTTATTACTTAAGGTTAATCAAGATGAGTACAGTGCCGCAGAATGGGATATTTATGAAACCCATCACCATCATCTTTGGTTAACTAAACCCCACGTGGTACCAAATTGGGAGTAGAGCATGCTTGCTTGTGATAGGCTTTTAATCAATGCACAGACAATTGATGCTGATGGGTATTTGCAAACTCAACAAGCTATTGCCATTAAAGACGGTTTAATTAGTTGGTGTGGGCAGGAAAAAGATTTACCCTCCGTCAATGCAGTAAGCAGAGAAGACTGTAACAATCAGCTAATCACGCCAGGATTAATCGATTGCCATACGCACTTAGTTTATTGTGGCAATCGAGCGCATGAATTTAAACAGCGTTTAGAAGGTGCTACTTACAGTGATATAGCCCGAGCAGGTGGTGGTATTTTGTCGACAGTCAAGCAAGTTCGAGCAGCGTCGCAAGAGGAGTTAATTGAGCAGTCATTACCTAGATTATTAGCTATGCGTGCCGAAGGCGTGACAACCGTGGAGGTTAAGTCGGGCTATGGCTTAGACTTAATGAATGAGACCAAAATGCTCACTGTTGCGCGTCATTTAGGCAAGCTATGTGGGATGCGTATTAAAACAACTTTTTTAGGCGCGCACGCCATACCGCCTGAGTTTGCTAATAACACGCAAGGCTATGTTGATTATCTTTGTGCAGATGTCTTACCAGCAATGGCGGAATTAGAGCTAGTTGACGCAGTCGATGTGTTTTGTGAAGCAATTGCTTTTTCTTATAAACAAACCGAACAGCTTTTTCTACAAGCACAGGCGTTAAAGCTACCTATTAAATGCCATGCTGAGCAATTATCCAATCTGGGTGCCAGTAAGCTTGCAGCGGAAATGGGTGCCTTATCTTGCGATCATTTAGAGTTTTTAGATGAAGTTGGTGCAAAGGCAATGGCAAATCAAGGTACGGTTGCAGTCCTTTTACCCGGCGCATTTTATTTTTTACGTGGTACAAAAATACCGCCTATCGCATTGCTGCGCAAATTAGGAATAGGTATTGCAATAGCCACGGACTGTAATCCTGGCTCATCACCGACAACCTCGCTACCCCTTATGATGAATATGGCTTGTCAATTCTTTGGATTAACTGTAGAAGAAGTTCTAGCTGGTGTAACGACAAAGGCTGCGAAAGCGTTAGGTATTGAGCAGGAAGTAGGTGCTATTGGTGTGGGCTTAGCGGCTGATTTAGTACGTTGGTCGGTCAATGATAGTTCTATATTATGTTATCATTTCGGCTATCCATTACCGCACGTAACTATGATTGCTGGGCATTGGATTGATTAAAAAAAACTCGGAGGGTAAGTATATGTATCAATTAAGAATTTTAGTCTTAAGTTTCATGTTGGCTTTTACAAGTCACATCTGGGCGCAACCTAAAACAGTCGCAATTAAAAAAGAAACTAAAAATTTTATTTTAGATGTTAAATACCCGCAAGGTTTTAATAAAGGTCAAATTGACCAAGCTGTAAAGGCATTCATAACAAAAGTTAAAAATGCCCAAGATATGTCAGACTCAGATCCATTGACAGCAAACCTTCCTGGTAAAAATAGCTTATATATTGATTATAAAATTGCTTTTCAAAATGATCATGCAGTAAGCCTATTATTTAACATTTCAACTTATTCAAGAGGGGCAGCACACCCTAATAATACCGTAAAAACAATGAATTTTATTGATGGCAAACAGATTGGTTTAAGCAATCTTTTTAAACCAAATACTAATTATTTAACCGAGATTGCTAATTATTGCCGTACAAAATTACTTAAAATGGAAAATGCGGATGAAAAGTGGGTGAACGAAGGCACGCAGGCTATCAATAAAAACTATAAAAACTGGAATTTTAATGATCAAGGTTTAGCAATAATTTTTGACACTTATCAAGTTGCTGCCTATGTTTACGGCCCACAAACAATTATTATTCCGCAATCATCACTGGCAACATCATTACGTCTTGATATACAAAAGGCAGTTTGGGGCAATGCATGACCAATTCCGTGAATCCTAACATTTCTGCAGAGAAAAATATTCCTGAGCTGACGGTACGCAGTATAATACTCGCGATTATACTGACTGTCTTGTTAGCTATGTCAAATTCCTATCTTGCTTTGAAATTAGGGATTTTGACATCTGCATCTATTCCTGCTGCCATTATTTCAATGGGCATTCTTAGGTTATTTAAAAATGCGACTGTTTTAGAAAATAATGCTGTGCAAACTGCCGCGTCAGCTGGTGAAGCTGTTGCCGGGGGAATTGTTTATACGATTCCTGCACTGATTATTATTCATTACTGGCAGGGATTTGATTATTTAACCAATTTTTTTATTGCAGCAATTGGTGGGATTCTTGGCGTTTTATTTTCTATTCCTTTAAGACGTATTTTAGTGCATGAGCCTGCGCTACGATTTCCTGAAGGGCGGGCGATTGCGGAAGTATTAAAATCATCAAGTGAACGGGTAGGCGTTAGAGAAATTTTTCTTGGTGGTGCTGTTGGCGGCTTAATTGAACTTTTACAAGTAGGCTTTAAAGTTATTACCAGTAATTTTAACTTCTGGTTTGTTATTAAACGGTCTATTTTTGGGTTTGGTGCAGGCTTTTCAGCCACGATGATTGGTGCAGGTTACCTTATAGGCCATGAGATGGCTATTAGTATTTTTTTAGGTGCTATTATCTCATGGCTCATTGCCTTGCCAATTGTGAGTCAATTTTATCCTGAATTTTTAGCACAATACCCCTTATCTCAGGCAGCTACCGTGTTATGGGACAGTGAAATGCGCTATTTGGGGATAGGCGCGATGTTATTCGCTGGAACATGGACTTTTCTGCTATTGGTTAAGCCTTTAGCTAGAAGTATTACCCAATCGCTTAAGGCTTTTACGACTAAGCATACTTGGCCATCTCAAATTCCTAGAACAGACAGAGATATTCCAATTCCCTTTATCTTAAGCGGCATTGTTATCATGGCCGCCGTATTATTTTTATTCTTTCAATTTATTTTTCCAATTGAAGCGACAGGACTTGATGGCGATTTTGCGCCGACCTTAGTGTTTGCTGCGGTCCTTTATGTGCTGGTTATTGGTTTTTTATTTTCTGTCATTACAGGTTACCTGTCTGGGATGGTAGGTGTGACAGCTAGTCCAGGAAGTTCCGTGGTGATTGCAGGGATGTTATTTGCAGCCTGGATGTTATTAACTATCATCAACCATTTCTTACCACTACCTTTGACTAATAATCAAATTAAAGCAGCAGAAGCCATTACCATTATTATTGGTTCTGTTGTAACAGGGATTGCAGCCATTGCTAATGACAATACACAAGATCTTAAAGTAGGCCAATTAGTCGGTGCAACACCCTGGCGGCAGCAAGTCATGCTTTTAATCGGGGTTATTGTTTCGTCTTTAGTTATTCCCCCAGTCATGCAATTACTTTTTGATGTTTATGGTATTGCAGGGGTTATGCCTCGTGCTGACATGGACATAAGCCAATCATTGCCTGCTCCTACGGCAGCCTTAATGGCAGCCATTACTGAGGCTGTTTTTCGTAATACGCTACCGTGGACAATGATGTTTTTAGGTGCAGCAGTTATTGTACTGCTCTTAATTTGTATTAAATTGTTTAAACTAAATCAGTATTTAAGACTATCAATATTAGGTGTAGCCATTGGCATGTACTTACCCATTGCCTCATCATTTCCTTTATTTTTAGGCGGAATGATAGCAATGTATGTTAAATCCCGCTTAGATAAAAAATCATTTCCTAATGAGCAAAAAATCGAACGCAACCAACGAGGGACTTTAATTGCTTGTGGTTTGGTCGCAGGCTCAGCTATTGTTGATGTTATATTAGCTATTCCTTTCTCCATTTTTCATACGCCAGATGCTTTAAAAATTGTAGGGCCAGAATGGTATGTCTATGGGATTTTATTAGGCATATTATCAACATTTATATTAACTTTTTGGATTGAAAAACGGGTATGCAAGTCTAATCCGTGCTAACTCGTATTGATACCTAATTAAGCTTCAAGAGCTTTGGCTTTTTAGCCAAGGCTTTACTCAAGCTATTTGTTAACCTCCTTTATTATCAAACACCCACACGAAATAATTTTGGTAAATGACGCTAGTTTAATAATTATTTTGTATAAATATTTGCCAAAACATTTTATTGATGGTATTATTGCTCAATTTATGAGCAATCAGGGCTTATAATTAGTTTAGTTTTCTACTGTGTTTATCTGAAATATGACAGCAAAAAGGAGTTAGAGTGAAAGAATCAATGAAAAAGTTTTTTATATGGGGTTTACTTGCCTCGAGTCGCTTTACGCCTACGATGCAAGAAAGCTCAGAAGATGAGAAAGACGATTATTCATATGGTTCCATTTGTAATACGCACGGTCATTTTGCTAATAAGGTATTACAATATAGTCCAGAATTTCAGCAAGGATTTGATCAAGTGATGCAACTTAGGGCCCGTTATCAAGCAAATATAGATAGCAAAGTACGCAATTTAGAAAATGGCCCTGACAATAAATTTCATGCTTTATTTAAAGACCATAAGAATTATGAACAATTGAAAGACTATTTTAAAGTAATCGCTCGAACGGTAGAAATAGCTAAAATGCGCAGAGATGAGAATAGTGGATTTTGTGGCGAAGCTGCTGCAGCAAGTATCGTAAATAGCTTATTGCACCAACTTGAAAATAACGAACGACAAACAGTACAAGAAATCGTTATTCATTCTGCTGATAAAAGCATCAACCATGCTTTTGTTTTATATAATAGCAAGCGTTTGTTAAGTCAAAAGATAAACAATAACCAATTAAAAACTATCTTAAGCACCGTTTCAGCACCTGAAAAAGGAAAACCGGTAATTTGTGATGAATTTGATCATTTTCATGGCCCAGCATCGCAATGGCCTGAGGCATTTTTTAATGCAAAAACTCATAATTATGGTAAAGGCACGTATGCTTATATGGAAGTTAGGGATTACTCACTGCCACCCCTTCATAAAGATTTTAATGCTAAGCAAAGGAACTACATCAAGAGCTCACTTAAAAAATTATTATCTGAAGTTAAGATGTGTGATCATCAAGAAAATATGGCTCTTTGTAGTATGTAAAATGATTACTGCATCCTCGTTACTAGACTAGGCACTCTCACTAGGGTGTATCATTCTCTAGAAGGTATAGAAAGTTTAGGCACTTGGTTGTATGGCTATAATTAGTTTATCATATTCCTCAGCTTTTTCTTTATGAGCCACAAAACTCGGTTTAAATAAGCATGGTGTATAATGTATTTTAAGTGCTGGTGCTTGCTGTACGGTGCTACTAACTGTAGCCTGTAATTCTTGCGCTCTAAACGTTGCTTCTAAATCGTTTACAGTTTGATGAATAGAACTTTTAAGCTCGCCTAATTCACTCTCTAAGGCTGCTTCTAATGCTTGATACTCCTTGCAACCTTCCTTTTTTAATCTAGTTAAAATGATTTCTGGCGCGATGGTATAGCTTAATTCATTGTTGCTATGGATATCATACCATTCTAAATAGAGGAGGTTTAATTTAGCCGTATTTTCTTTGTGTGCTGCTATTTCCTCGGTAGTTAGGATACCTTGCTTTTTTTTAGATTGGTAAAACTTATCTAAATCGATGCATGTTTTAAGCTCTTGAATATAATATTTTTTAACCTCATTGGCTGTCTTTAGGTCTTTAAATGCGGTTAACATGCGTTGGTTAATTTGAAACTCAGGAATGTTATAGGGTCCATCATAATAAAACTCACGCAATCCATTATAAATTTTATCTTTTAAAAGCACATAATTTGTAGCAAGCGCAACTCCAATAAATAAAGTTGGTATGAATGCTGCAGCAAATGCTAATTCAGGCAAGCCTAATGGTGATAGTAAGGCTGCGACTAAAATAATAAAGGCAACAGCAACGAGTGCGGGCATAACAGTGCGATAAAGTTTGAAGAAAATACTTTTTTCATATAAAGCAATGTTTTTGTACTCAAAATAAAGCGGTAAAAAAGGATTAAGCAGGCTTGCCAAAATTGATTTTGTTTCCGCAACTTGTCCTGCAAAGCGATTATAGTTATAAAAGTCAAGAATCGCTAAAAATGAGCTTTCATTTTGAGTCGCAAAACCCGTAGCTTGAATAAAAGCGTGTGCATCTGATAGACGACGTAAAAATTCGTTGGTTTGATTAACAAGCGAATGATTTAATAAATGAGAAAGAGAGCTAAGTAAACTTTGGGGCAATAGTGGTTCACTTTGTTGCCATGCTTTGCCATTTATTAACTTTAATTGGCTTAACACATAGGTATTCAGTGCTTGATGATAGTTTTGCAATAGCTCACAAAGCCTTAGCTGGGATTGCTCATTAAATGCTTGTAAACTGGCCGCAGCCATCTGTTGGGCTTGTTCTTTATTAAATTGTTTTAAGTTAATAAATTGCAAATCATGTAAGGTAATTTGCTGCATACAATAGTAAAGAAGATCGCTAAGTTGCTTTTTTTCTAGGTTATATATTTCTTCTGGTGTTTGGTTTGAATGGTTAATCGCTGCTATTAATTTTTCAAACTCTGTTTGTGGGCTGGTTGCATTAAGTCGGCAGTTAAGTAAAGGAAAAAATTTAGCTAGATGAATTAAATCTTCAACGATTTGTTGACTATTTATTAGATTTCTTAATTCCGTTAATTTTATGTCATCTTGAAAGCTATGGTGCCATACGTCACTCGCTAACAGGTATTGCGTGTTTAGCTTTTCTATGGTGTCTTGATTTTGCCAATTCGGCACTTTTTCGAATTCACTGCGAGCTATTTTAAGAGATTGTTTTAAATGTACTTTAAGCCTGATATAGGTTTGCGAATATTCTGTATTAACAACTATTCGTCGTTCGTCTTCATTGAGAAAGCGCAGTAGCGGTAAGTCTTCTTGCAGTAACAGGAAATCGCATTTTTCTTTGATTAGCTTATAGTCTTGGTGGTCTTGGTAAGTTTCTTTAAAATCCGAAATACTATTGTCAATGTCATTAATTAATTGTTCTCTTCGCGTCTCTAATGGTGAAAAAAGCACATTAAATAAACTAACAGAGCTTTGAAAATTAGCAGTATCCCGTTTAATTTTCTTAATTAATTTAACAAAATCTTGTCCTATAGAAGTACTTTGGAAATGATGTCTTTCAGCTGATGGGAGTGATGCATAGGCTGGAATAATTTTTTCTGCAATATCTAAAAATTCCATTATTTTAATTATTTTTAAACCTATGGCATTTTTAACATAGAATTCTTAAGGTTTTATTAAGTGATTATAAAAAATCTTATATAAATTAAATATTTAAGTTAGCCCAGCGAAGTGGGCTGACGGTATTTGATGGTAAGAGGCCTATTAGACGGGAATACATAGCCAAATTATAACTAAGGAAACAATATAGCCAAGGGCCCAGAAAGTCGTACGCAATGTTGACCAATTAAGTAAATACAACGCATGGTATATTACTCTAGAAAGGAGATAAATAATGGCAAGCACTTGAATTGTATAACCTGTATGGCGTGTAGCAATAGCCGTTAGGCAAGCTGTGGCAAAAATAAGAAGTGATTCAAAGCTATTTTGATGCGCTGCAACCGCGCGTGCACCCCAGCCTTTTAAGGAGGCTTGCTGTGCCCTGGGGTGTTTATTGTCGTGGCCTCCAGGTTGCTTGTTCATTGCTACAACCACAGGAATCTTTGCAAGGTAAGGAAACAGGCAAGCAATAAAAAGACATAAAATTAAGGTAAACATCATCCCTCCAGTAGATCGATGCAGATTAAACCAATTAATACCTCACCTATCTTCCTGCGGGTAGAAATACTGTTGTTAACAACAGTATTTTGGTGAGCGCATAGCAAGCAAAGGCAGTTTGGCAGGTAGGCAGTTATTTCCAACCTTTATCAGGTGTAGGTGTAATTGGAGCATTTTCATTGCTTCTAAGTCAAGGTTAAATCAGAGTTAATTAAAGTAAGGTACCATAAAAGCTATTTAATGGCTTTTATGGTACAAGCGAATGTTATTCGTAACCTGTAAAACCATACAGATTCGAGATTAAGCTGTGCGTATTAAAGCTTTTCAATAGTTTGTCTATGCACTTGTAATTTTTCTCTTGCAAGTTGCGCTTGGGCTAACTTTTCTCTCTCTTTATCTATAATTTCAGCAGGCGCTTTATCAGTAAATTTAGGATTATTCAATTTGCTTTCAGCTAAAGTAATGTCTTTCTCTAATTTAGCAATTTCTCTATTTAAACGGCTTAATTCAGTTTCTTTATTAATAAGGCCTGCCATAGGAATTAAAAGCTCAAGCTCGCCAACTACGGCAGAAGCTGAAATAGGCACTTCCTCATCTTGCTCTAGAAAATGGATATAAGCTAATTTACTGAGCGTTGTTATTATATTATGGTAATGTTTAAAACGTTCTTTCTCAGCAGCAGAAGCATTCTTAACTTGCAACATAATTAGCTTGGCAGGTGAAATACCCATTTCACTGCGAATGGTACGTACTGATTGAATCACCTCTTTAACCCAAGCCATTTGAGCTTCTAAGGCAGTATTGATAAATTGCTCATTAACTTTTGGGTAAGTGCTGAGCATGATACTTTCACTATTCTGACTGGTTAGTTTGCTGGTGCGTTGCCATATTTCTTCAGTAATAAAAGGCATAATAGGATGTAGTAGTTTTAATACTTGATCCAATATATGAATTAGCGTTCTTCGGGTGCCACGCTTCATCGCACCCAGTGCTTGTGGGTCATAAAGAACAGGTTTAGATAACTCTAAATACCAATCACAGTATTCATGCCACACAAATTCATACAAAGTATTAGCTAATAAGTCAAAACGATAAGTCGCTAAATAATGATGGCAATCAGCGATGGTGTGTTGTAAGCAAGAGAGTATCCATTGATCAGCAGGGCTATATTGAAAAGCACCATCTTCTAAGTCAATTTGTTCTTCGGTATTAAGTAAAACATAGCGGGCCGCATTCCATAGCTTATTACAGAAATTTCGATAACCTTCAACGCGATGAAGATCAAATCGAACATTACGGCCAAAGGATGCGAGTGAGCAGAAGGTAAAGCGCAGCGCATCGGTACCAAAGGCTGGAATGCCTTCTGGAAATTCTTTACGAGTTGCTTTAGCTATTTTTTCCTTTAAAGAAGGAAGCATTAAATTAGCGGTGCGTTTAGCCACTAGGGTATCGATATCAATGCCATCAATAATATCTAAAGGGTCTAAAACATTCCCTTTAGATTTAGACATTTTCTGGCCCTCACTATCACGAATAAGACCGGTAATTAAGACTTCTTTGAAAGGTATTTTACCTGTAAATTTTAAGCCCATCATAATCATACGGGCTACCCAGAAAAAGATAATATCAAACCCTGTAATTAGCACAGAAGTTGGATAAAACTGTTCTAATTCAGGGGTGCGCTCAGGCCAACCTAAAGTAGAAAAAGGCCACAGTGCTGATGAAAACCACGTATCCAGAACATCTTCGTCTTGCTTAAGATGCAGTGCGTCATCAAGCTTATATTTAAAGCGAACATCTTTTTCACTGTAACCGACATAAATATGCCCATGGCTATCATACCAGGCAGGAATACGGTGTCCCCACCACAGTTGACGGCTGATACACCAATCTTCTATATTTTCCATCCATTGGAAGTAAGTTTTAGTCCAATTTTCAGGAACAAAACGAATTTCACCTTTTTTAACAGCATCAATTGCAGGTTCTGCTAACGGTTTTATTTTTACATACCATTGATCAGTCAATAATGGTTCAATAATTACATTAGATTTTTCGCCTCTAGGAACTTTCAATTTGTGCGGTTCTGTTTTAATAAGTAATTGCTTTTCTGTTAAATCTTCAATCACTTGTTTACGGGCAATAAATCTATCCATACCTTGGTATTTAAGCGGCGCATTTTTGTTTATTGCACCTTTCTTAGTAAGAATATTGATAGCAGGAAGGTTATGGCGTTTGCCAATTTCATGATCGTTAAAATCATGAGCAGGTGTAATTTTTACACAACCTGTACCAAACTCACGATCAACATAATCATCTGCGATAATTGGTATTTGCCTATCACAAAGAGGAAGCGCTACTTGCTTGCCAATTAAGTGCTGATAACGCGTATCCTCTGGGTGTACAGCAACCGCTACATCACCTAACATGGTTTCAGGCCGAGTGGTAGCAACAATAAGAAACTCATCAGAGTCAACGATTGGGTAGCAAATATGCCATAGAAAACCATCTTCTTCTTGGGAAATAACCTCTAAGTCCGAAACCGCTGTACCTAATTTAGGATCCCAGTTAACTAAGCGTGTCCCGCGGTAAATTAAGCCTTCATCATAAAGCTGTACAAATACTTTTTGCACGGCCCCAGAAAGGCCTTCATCCATTGTAAAGCGCTCACGTTTCCAATCAACTGAAGAACCAATTCGCCGCATTTGTGATGTAATCTGATGGCCAGACTCTTCTTTCCACTGCCATACGTGTTCTAAGAACTGTTCTCGGGTCAACTCTTTGCGCTGTAAGCCTTTATTTTCTAATTGACGCTCAACAACAAGTTGCGTCGAAATACCTGCATGATCAGTACCTGGCTGCCATAGCGTCTTATTACCCTGCATACGGTGGTAGCGAGTGAGTATATCCATTAAGGTATGTTGGAAACCATGGCCCATATGTAGGCTACCTGTTACATTAGGTGGCGGTAACATAATACAGTAATTTGGACCGTCGCCCTGAGGTTGGAAAAAATGTTGAGTTTCCCAGTCTTGGTAGCGAAATTTCTCTATTGCTTGGGGAGAATACGTCTTATCCATGGTTTAGCCTGTCATCAGTAGTAATGCATGAAACGTGTGATTTTAACATGCATTTACAGTTATTGACGACAATATTTCAAGCTTTGTACAATTTCTTCAGAAAATGAGTTTGCTTATTAATTAAGTATTATGAGCCAGCGGCGGATTTGCCTTAGTCTCTAAATTATCTGGCCCTTCATGGCGATGGTCAGCGGCCAGATAAGTATACATGGTTGGTACTACAAAGAGTGTAAAAAAAGTACCTATCAATAAACCAGCAGAAATCACAATACCAATATCAAATCGACTGACCGCGCCAGCCCCACTGGCAATCAATAAAGGAAATACGCCAAAAACCATTGCAGCAGTGGTCATGAGAATAGGGCGCAAACGAATGGCAGCTGCTTCTTCTACTGCAGCACGTTTGTCTAACTTTTTCTCTCTTTGCAATTGATTAGCAAAATCCACAATTAAAATGCCATGTTTACTGATTAATCCAATTAAGGTAATTAGCCCAACTTGGGTATAAATATTAATGGATGCCAACCCTAAATTAAGTGGAATTAATGCACCACATATAGACATAGGTACGCTAATTAAAACAATTAAAGGATCCCGAAAGCTTTCGTATTGGGCTGCTAAAACTAAGAAAATGACAATAATAGATAAGAAGAAGGCAAAAACTAAAGCAGTTCCTTCCTGGATATACTGTCGAGACTGGCCGCCAAAATCATACGTATAGCCGCGAGGTAAAATCGATTTGGCTTCATTTTGCAAAAGCGCTAAACCTTGCCCTAAGGTAACGCCAGGCATAGTTACCCCTTGAATAGTGGCAGAATTTAATTGCTGAAAATGGGTAACAGCATTTGGTTGTGTTTTTTCGAGTGGTGTTACAACGGTCGATAAAGGAATCATCGTACCGCTTTTAGAGCGCACATAAATTTTGCCCAGTTGCTCTGCGGTTAAACGATATCGCCTATCTAATTGCGGAATAACTTGATAACTGCGGCCTTGCAAATTAAAAAAGTTAACATAATTGCCAGATAATGCACTCGTCAAACTACTACCAATATCTTGCATATCTAAACCTAAATCAGCAGCTTTTGAGCGATTAATTTGTAGTTCAATTTCAGGTTGATTAAATTTAAGGCTGTTATCGAGAAAAATGAAATAACCGCTTTTTTGGGCTTTATTAAGTAATTGATTAGATATCTCAAATAGCGTCTGAAAATCATTGGTTGTTTTAATAACAAATTGAATTGGTGTACCACTGCCGCCCCCTGGTAAAGGCGGTGGGATAACAGCAAATGTTTTTAAGCCAGCCACTTGATCTAATTTATGTTGTAAGGGTTGTTTTAGGGCAAATTGAGAGCGGCTTCTTTCGTCCCAAGGTTTTAAGACCATGCCAGAAACAGGCGCACTTGTATTAATATTAAAGTAGTGGGCCGTTTCAGGGAAGCTTTTATAAATTTTATCAAATAATTGAGTAAAGGCGGCAATATAATTAATTGTTGCGTATTGAGGCGCTGTTCCGACAACGAAGAAAAATCCTTGATCTTCTTCAGGTGCGGTTTCCGTAGGCGTCGTAGAATATAAATAAGGTAGCATTAATAAAATGACAGCAGCAAGCACAAGCATGATAGCTCTAGTATCAAGCAAGCTGTGTAATTTTCTTTGATAATATACTTTCATCGTATTAAATTTTCTATCTAAAAAATGAGCAAATTTTCCTGAACTCATTTCGCTAGAGAGTAATTTAGAGCACATCATAGGCGTTAAAGTAAGCGCAATAATGCCTGAAATAACCACAGCACTTGCTAAAGTAAATGCAAATTCTTTAAAAAGAGCACCTGTTAATCCGCCCATAAAGCCAATAGGGGCATAAACTGCCGCTAGCGTAATCGTCATTGCAATAACAGGCACTGCAATTTCGCGAGCACCAATTATCGCAGCACTCAGAGGGGTTTTACCTTCTTCCAAATGACGATGAACATTTTCTACAACAACAATCGCATCATCTACAACTAACCCAATAGCTAATACAAAGGCTAAGAGAGTTAATAGATTAATTGAATACCCTAAAAATAGCATTAAGGTACATACACCAATAAGTGATAGGGGAATAGTGACTACAGGTATAATAACTGAGCGAATTGAACCTAGGAAAAGAAAAATAACGACAATAACAATCAAGGCTGCTTCCATGATAGTTAAAATAACTTCCTTAATGGAGGCTCGAATAAAATCAGTTGCATCATAAACAATAGTTCCCGTTAAAGATGGAGGAAATTCACGAGTAATAGAAGGAAATAGTTTCCGCACTTTACTAATAACTGTCAGTGGATTAGCCGTTGGTGTTGGAGTAATGGCAATAAATACGGCCTTTTTACCATTGAAAGTTACCGCTGTATTATAGTCTTGTGAGCCTAATTCTATTTTACCTATATCTTTTAAACGTATAATTGCTGTTTTATCACTTCTAACAATAAGCTTGCTAAATTCTTCGGTATTATTTAAATCAGTTTTAGCCGTTATGCTAAGAGCGACATATTCACCTTTGGTATTTCCAGCTGCAGTTAAAAAATTATTGCGTGCCAGCACTTGTGTAACATCAGCGGGCGTTACTTTAAACGCAGCCATTTTGACAGGGTCTAGAAAAATGCGCATGGAGTACGTTGCACCTCCTAAGATTTGCGCTTGCGCTACACCATCCACAGTTTGTAATTGGGGTTGTACGACACGCACGGCATAATCGGTAATCTGCTGTGGTGTCATATCAAGACTATCTAGACTTATGTACATTAAAGGTGTTGAGGCATCAGAGCTTTTAATAATGACTGGTTGTTGTGCTTGTGGCGGTAATTGATTTAAAGTTTGCTGTACTTTACTCATGACGTCAGTAAAGGCAACTTGCGGGTTAAAATTTAATTTAATTGTTAAGGTTATAGTACTTAAGCCTTGCGTACTAGAAGAAGTCATATAATCAATGCCTTCAGCACTCGCAACAGCCGCTTCTAAGGGGGTGGTAATGAAGCCTGCAATCAAATTAGAATCAGCCCCAGGATAACTGGTCGTAATCGTAATAACTGTATTATCCATTTGAGGAAATTGACGGATTTGCATGGTAGTTAATGAATTTAAGCCGAATAAAAAGATGAGTAAGCTAATAACGGTAGCTAATACTGGACGCTTAATAAAAATATCGGTGAAATTCATCCACTTTCCTAAAAATAATTCTTAAAGCTATTTTCTAAATCACGTGACGCTAGGGCTAGCGCGATTTTTTCTTATAACTATGCTTATTTAATTTACTCCGAAATACCGTGGCTTGACCACGGTATCCATTATTACTGCCCTAACGTATCAGGGTTTGCTACATCGTTGAGTTTGACATCATTATTAATGACAACTCGGGTGCCATTTTGTAGTTTAAGTTCACCTGAGCTTACTACTGTTTGGCCTGGACTTATGCCATCCTTGATGATTGTATAGTTACCTTCTTGCTCACCTGTATGCACAAATACGCGTCTTACCTGTAAAATATCGTTACCTTTTTCATCTTTTTTTCCATCCTTATTTTTTTCAATAAGAAATACTGAATTGCCATATAAGCTATAGGAAATAGCTGTAGAAGGTAAAACAACTACATTAGGAATAGAAGGCTGCTCTATATTAATTGCGGCAAACATGCCAGGAATAAAAATGAATTCATTAATACGATTTTTTGTATTTAAATTGGTATCGCAGTTGATAATTGTTATATTTCTATCTTCATCTTTTTTAATAGATATTAACTTTGATTTGGTAGGATCTTGTAAGGCTTGAGCAGGGCAGTTAGGTACTGTTGCTTGTACTAAAATATTGTGAGTATTGGTATCTACTTTAGCATTGATAGCCGTAATTTCACCAGTAAAAAATAGCTTTGGTAAACCTTCGACACTAAATTGAATTTTTTGCTGAAGGTGTAGGCGTTTATAGAATTGTTCCGGTAAATTAAATTCAAGGTAGAGCGGATCTAGGGATTGTAAAGTAACAATAGAGGTTTGTCCTGGTGAAATGTACTGGCCTAAATTAACTTGACGAATACCTACTCTTCCTGAAAAGGGGGCTAAAATGTGTTTTTGTCTAATTTGTGCTTCTATTTTTTCTACATTAGCTTGAGCTTGCTCTAAATTAGCTTTAGCTTCATCGACATTTGAGCTTGGGGTGGCGCCTCGCTTATATAAATCGGCTTGTCGCTGATAACTAATGGCTTTTAAATCTTTATCTGCTTGATTAAATTTTAATTGAGCTTGTTCAACACTGTCATCAATATCTATTAAAGGCATGTCTTTCTGAACGTATTGCCCTGAATCAAAATGAATCGCAACGACCTTACCTGAGGCTTCCGAGTTAACTTCGACGCCATTGATAGCAACGAAATTACCAACAGCCGCGATACGTGGTTCCCAATTTTTTTGAATTGCTTTTACAGACGAGATCGTAACTGGCGCAGATTGGTATTGACTAAAAAAGCGCTTAATCATAACGCCTTTAAATAAGTTAAAGGCAATAATTCCTCCAAAAACAATTATCAACGCTATTATCATAATAGCCATGCGCTTTTTCATTGTTAGTCCTTCAAATAGCCAGGCAGTGAAGAGCTGGAGGGTTGAATTAAATCATTATTATTAGTAATTTAGAATCAAAGTAGTTAACTGCTCGATTCTAATTAAGCACTAATATACCACAATTAGTTAATAGTTGAAGTAGTAAGAAAATAATTGTGAATACAAAAAAAACCTATTGACTAAATGACATCCTTTGTTACCATGCTTTTTGTTTTTAAAACAAAAGGGGTAATTATGAAACTGAAATCTTTATTGCTTGCTTGTGGTTTAGGTTTATTATCAACTGCATATGCAGAAAACCACCATGTTCATCCAAAAGCAGAAGGACTTAAATCAGAAGCTGTTAATTCTGCTAAAAAAGCGATGACACCAGGCTATTGTGAAATTGAAATCATTAATAATAGCTATGATAATGTGACTGTTTATGGTCGTTTTGATGATGGTAGCTCTTTAACGCCTTTCAATGTTTACAGCTTTGAAGCACCTCATTATATTGATCTGCATTATTACGGTTATTGCCACAGAGATATGTATTTAGACATCGTCACGTTTAATGGTTACCACATTTACTCAGGTTACACCCGTTCAGAGACAACTGTAAGAATAGTTCCTTATCTTAAAAATCAAGTGAAAGCTGAAATCAAAGCAAAATAATTCATTTGATATTCATAATCTGAGCGCGATAATACTATTGCGCTCCTTATGTGGCTTGGAGGTATTATGAAGCGTTTTTTTCTAATTTTACTACTGCTGCCATCATTAGGGATTTGTTCGGCTACTCGTTATCACACGCATTCTTTTTCTGATTTCATTCAGCGAATTACAACGATTCATAGACATGACAATTCAGACGCTATAAGAGGTTACCATAGAACTTATAACGTACGTGTTCCATCCTATCACCGTTATTATAGGCCTTATAATCGCCCCTATAATGTGCCTCGTGAATCATACGACAGTCATTATCATGAGCATTTTAATGGTAATGATTATAATAACAGTCATTTTCATGGCCATAGGTAACTGCTGTAATTTAGGTGAAATTAAGTTTAAAGCTTGCTCGAACTATAAACAATAAAAAACCTAATTGACGAACAAGCTTTAATTAGACTGCTTGCTTTACTTTCATTTTATGAAGGCTCACAAAGACGATTGATTAAGTTAACTTGCTTTGTTTTTGTATATTACGAGTTAGAGGGATTAAAGAAACCTTAGTTGTTTATCTATTAAAAAATTAGTCATAAAATTAATGTAATGTTATTTGATTTTTATAAGGCAATTTAAGTAAGATCTACGCTAGGTAATAAAGCTTATTTCATTTGCTACAATCTGGCTATAAATAAATCTATAATAACTTCATTTCTGAGAAAGAGGGCTGCTAATGTTTGATAAACAGGGCACGATTGCTAATTTTGATGACCAACTTTGGCAAGCAATAGAGGCGGAAAAGAAACGGCAAGAAGAGCATATCGAGTTAATTGCCTCTGAGAATTATGCAAGTCCTCGTGTTTTAGAAGCACAAGGTTCAGTACTTACAAATAAATATGCGGAAGGCTACCCTGGTAAGCGTTACTATGGTGGTTGTGAGTATGTGGATATCGCTGAACGTTTAGCCATTGAGCGAGCTAAACAATTATTTAAAGCAGATTATGTGAATGTACAACCACATTCTGGTTCGCAAGCAAATGCAGCTGTCATGATGGCTCTTTTAAATCCAGGTGATGTAATTATGGGCATGGCCTTACCGCATGGTGGGCATTTAACCCATGGCTCAAAAGTTAATTTCTCAGGAAAGCTGTATCAAGTTATAGATTATGGCCTTGATGTAAAAACAGGCTTAATTGATTATGACGCCTTAGAGGAAAAAGCACAGCAACATCGCCCTAAACTCATTATTGCTGGTTTTTCAGCTTATTCACAGCAGCTAGATTGGGCACGCTTTCGTGCTATTGCGGATAGCGTAGGGGCTTATTTACTGGCGGACATGGCGCATATAGCAGGGCTTGTTGCTGCAGGGTTACATCCATCGCCCATTCCTTATGCTGATGTTGTGACAACAACAACGCATAAAACATTACGAGGGCCTAGAGGTGGCTTGATTTTAGCCCGCTCAAATGAAGAGATTGAAAAAAAATTAAATTCTGCTGTTTTTCCAGGTATGCAAGGTGGCCCTTTAATGCATGTCATCGCAGCGAAGGCAGTCGCCTTTGCCGAAGCGTTACAACCTGAATTTAAAGTCTATCAACAGCAAGTCTTAGCCAATGCAAAAGAAATGGCAAAAACATTGTTAGGAAGAGGGTATGCTATCGTGTCTGGTGGCACACAAAATCACTTGCTGTTAGTTGATCTAATTGAAAAAAATATAACAGGCAAAGATGCTGATGCAGCATTAAGTAAAGCAAATATTACGGTAAATAAAAACTCTGTACCTAATGATCCGCGCTCACCTTTTGTAACAAGTGGCTTGCGCTTAGGAACGCCTGCGGTAACTACACGTGGCTTTAAGGAAAAAGAAATAAACACAGTGAGTGGCTGGATTTGTGATATTCTTGATAACATGGGTAATGAAGATGTTCTTACTCGGGTTAAAAAGCAAGTTGTACAATTGTGTCATGATTTTCCTGTTTACTCTAACTAATTAATTATCATGTATTGTCCTTTTTGCCATGCAGAAGAAACGAAAGTTATTGATTCTCGTTTAGTGACAGAGGGCGCGCAAGTTCGTCGTAGAAGGCAGTGCTTGTTATGCCATGAGAGGTTTACTACGTTTGAAACTGCTGAGCTTATTATGCCTCTTATTGTTAAGCGTGATGGTCGCAGAGAGCCGTTTAATATAGATAATTTGCGCTCAGGGATGCAAAGAGCGCTGGAAAAAAGACCTGTTAGTGTGGACTCTATTGAAGCTGCAATTGCTAATATTATGCAAGATATTCGCCGTCGTGGAGAGCGTGAAATAGAAGCTAGCTTAGTTGGTGAGTTAGTCATGAAACAATTATACAATCTTGATCATGTTGCTTATGTTCGTTTTGCATCTGTTTATAAACGTTTTAAAGATATAAGTGACTTCAGACAAGCTATTGATGAAATGAAAGATGATTAAGAGGTAATGGTGGAAAAACATGCTATCCGAGGTAAGCGGCGCGCACGTAGACTTGTGCTACAGGCTTTGTATCAGTGGCTCATGTCAAAGCACGAGCTGTCGGAAATAGAAACTCAATTTCGAGTTGCTAATAACATGGATAAAGTTGATATTGATTACTTTTGCCGTCTTTTATACGGCGTTCCAAAGTCATTACAAGCTATTGAGGAAAGTTTTACTCCTTTTTTGGATATTTCTATTGAAAGCCTAAATCCAATTGAATTAACTATTCTACGATTAAGTTCTTATGAACTACTGTATTGCTTGGATATTCCTTATCGGGTTGTGCTAGATGAAGCGGTAACTTTGGCAAAAGAATTTGGTTCTCAAGATGGTCATCGCTTTGTTAATGGTGTGCTCAACAAATTAGCTAAACAAGTACGAACTGTTGAAATTAATCATCAGCTATGAATGAATTTTCACTCATTGATTCATTTTTTAAAAAAGGAGCTCTATCCCGCAAGGATGTTATTTTTGGGATTGGTGATGATGCGGCTTGTTTAGAAGTGCCTGTTGGACACCATTTGTTAGTGAGTACTGATACCTTGGTGGCTGACGTTCATTTTCTAAGTGATTGGGATCCATACGCTATTGCTTTTAAGGCGGTCATGGTTAATGTCAGTGATATTGCTGCTATGGCAGCCATGCCATGTTGGATAACCCTAGGATTAACGCTACCTACTTTAGATTTGCCATGGTTAGAGCGTTTTTCTGCCGGGCTGCATGCGGCTTTAAAACAATATAATATTGCTTTAATCGGTGGCGATACAACAAAAGGTCCATTAAGCATGACCTTAACTATTCATGGTTTGGCGCCAATGGGTAAAGTAGTAAGGCGAACTGGTGCAAGGCCAGGTGATGAAATTTGGGTGTCAGGAGAATTAGGTGCTGCTGCCCAAGCGGTAAAATTTTTAAAGCAACCTAATAATCTTAAGCTGCAAGGTTTTTCTTATCTATTACAAAAATTACAATTTCCTATGCCTAGAATAGACTTGGTTCCGCTACTACAGTCATTCGCCTCAGCAGCTATTGACATTTCTGATGGATTAAGTGGTGATCTTGGCCATATTTGCGAGGAAAGTCAGGTTGGCGCTTGTTTGGATTTAGCTTCTATTCCCGTTCATCCTCTGGTAAAACAATATCAAGGTGCAAATGCTATAGACTTTGCTTTGCAAGGCGGTGATGATTATGAATTATGCTTTACTATACCCAGCGGTTATCATCATGCTTTTTCACAAACTTTAGAAAAGCATGGGCTAACTTGTTATCAAATTGGTACTATAGAAGCTGAAACAGGCCTTAGAGGTTTTTATGGTGGACAAGTTAAGGCTATATCAGTAGATAGTTATAGCCATTTTTAGGAAAAATTATGCAAATAAATAGGCTTTCAGTACGAGTGTGGCAAGATCCGGTGTATTTCATTGCTTTTGGGTTTGGCAGTGGCTTACTACCAATTGCGCCAGGCACTTGGGGAACAATTGCTGCTTTTCCATTATATTTTTTACTCAGTACATATTCATTACCTATTTATCTGTTTGTTACGGCGTTATTTTTTCTACTTGGCGTGTATGTTAGTGGTAAAGTTGTTAATGATTTAGGTATTCATGATTACAGTGGTATTGTTTGGGATGAGGTTGTAGGTTATCTTTTAACCATGGCCGGAGCACCCTTAGGCTTTTTTTGGATGATTATGGGATTTCTTTTATTTCGTTTATTTGATATCTGGAAGCCTTTTCCTATTTCTTTAATTGATAAACATGTTCATGGTGGACTAGGGGTAATGCTCGATGACTTGTTGGCTGCAGTACCTGCATGCTTACTTTTACGTAGTTTAGCTTGGACTTTTGGCTTATGAACCAAAATCATAAAGAATTAATAAGTATTGGCTTAACCGTAGGCATTATTGCTTTAACTATTTTTATAATTCATCGTTTTATACCCTCCATGATTTGGGCAGCTATTATTGTAATAGCCACTTATCCTCTATACCAACGTTGGCGCCAATTTTTTGGTAATCATGATAATTTAGCTGCTTTATTATTTACAACCATCTTAAGCTTATTATTTTTATTGCCACTAAGCTGGTTAATTGGGTTACTGGTTAAAGAATTACAACTGTTTATTAACTACTTACAAATGATTAATCGCGATGGAGGGGAAGCACCTAATTTTATTAGACAGTTTCCAATCCTTAGTAATGAGTTAGTCAATTATTGGAATACTCATGTTGGTCAGCCGGGTAATGTACGAACTCTTCTATCTAATTTGCATCTCTCACTCACGCCTGCCAGCTATTATATTAAACAAATAGGGGTTAACTTAGCCCATCGTAGCTTTCAGGTTGGTTTTACTATGCTCACTTTGTTTTTCTTCTATCGAGATGGAGAAAAATTAAATACACAAATTAATGAAGTAGGAAAGTTTTGTTTGGGTAATCGCTGGTATCGCTATGCCGATAGGCTTCCTTCAGCTTTACGCTCGGTAGTTAATGGCACGGTGGTGGTTGGCTTAGGGGTTGGCGTGTTAATGGGTTTTTGTTATATGCTTGTTGGCCTTCCGGCACCAACATTAATTGGTTTTATTACAGCATTTGCTGCAATGATTCCCTTTGTTGTGCCCCTTGTTTTTATTATTGTAGCCTTAGTATTACTGTCATCAGGTGGCATGATAGGCGCAATTGTAGTTGTTGTTTGGGGAACGATTGTTATGTTTGTTGCTGATCACTTTATTAAACCGGTGTTAATTGGTGGTGCTATTAAACTTCCATTTTTAGCTGTGCTATTTGGAATTTTAGGCGGAGTAGAAACCTTAGGATTATTGGGGTTATTCGTAGGGCCGATCGTCATGGTTTTATTTGTTACACTGTGGCAAGAACCAACGCTTAATAAGCCTAAATATGAGCTCCGTGTAAAACGTCCACTGGAATCGTAAGTCTTTAAGGTATGTAACCTGTCTAATTTAAGTCGCCTGGAAAACAGGTGATGTTAGCGTTTAACTCTCTAGATAAATAACGGATTAATCTCCTCTTGGATTATTTAGCCCGTGTTTACTTGTCTTTAAAGCCTTTTCCAAACACGCTATACACATCCATGTTGCTCGATGAAGGGCATCCATGCCCTTCAACGGTTTGGAAAAGGCTTTAAAGACAAGTAAACACTAGTTCCGTGAAACGTAAAAACTCCGAATGAGGTCGGATTAAAATTTTTTTAATGATTTTACAAAATACTTGTAATTTTGTTATTTGTCCCAATATATACTTCTGCACTGCACTGCTAGGTTGACTTTTTGCGAGTTGTTTTTAGAGCTGCGACAGCTTTAAATCTTCATGGGCCAGAGCTACTGAGTCCGATGTAAAAAGCAATAACAAAATCTAATTCTTGCAGTAGCGAGCGGTGTAAATACCATTTAAAATAAAATACCCACATGTATTAAGAGGGGAGGGTTATGAATAAGAATTGGCCCAATAAAGAAAAAGATATTTATGTAGCAGAACAAATTATGGAGGAGTATGCTAGCCAAAATAACAGTGAATCATTAGGTTTATTTGAATTATTTGTTAATCCTGAAGAAAAGCGGATGAATTTTAGGCTATCAAATTGGGTGATTACAATAGCTGAGCACTTTAAATCAGTTTATGGCGAAGCACAGGGTGAGTTTGTAACACGAAAAGTAATTACTCGTTGTTTGGTAAATGGACAGACCTTGCATTAAAATGATAAGGCTTTCGCTAATGGCTCAATTCTTATCACGAAGAGTTGTATTTGGTCCATCTTCAATTTAAATTATTCTTGAACATGCTAGATAGGTATCCTCTGCTTTTTTAGCATGGTTCTCAAACAACCTAAATCGTCTCTATCATTCAAGCTGAGCTATCGCAGCCTCTTCATAATGGCTTATGTTTTAAGCTTATTTTTAATACTAGGTTTAGATACACATTAATCATAATTTTAGCGCTAAGAAGTGTTAGGGATTATTAAAGTGGCTTAAATATTTATCATAATTTTTTTTAAACTCAGCTTCTTTTAGATACTGGTCTAATGCGCTATTAATTGATTGTAATAAATTCCCCTTGCTGCGATTAACAGCAATAGCTATGCCATAACCATAATCAAAGGCTTGGCCAAGAGGAACTAAAATTCCTGATGCTTCTTGTTGCCAATAAAGTGCACTGGTGTTATCCATAATTGCAATATCAATAAAACCTTCATTTAATGCATCGATGGCAGAATCAAGGCGCTCATAGGATGTAATTTGTGAATTATTTACCCCTAATGAGGTTAAAACTTGAGGAAAAAAGGTGCCTCGCACCACGCCAATTTTATAATTACCCAAAGCTTTTATATTAAATACTTTAGAATCGACACTTTTGTTACCTAAAAAGCGGGCTTGACTCTTTAAATAAGGCTTAGAAAAAGACATACGTGCAGCGCGCTCTGGCGTAATTGCAATGGCTCCAACGGCTATATCCATGCCACCATCTTCAAGTTCAGCAAGTAAATCAGAAAAAAGCATGGGATAAAATTTGCATGTTCTATTTAAAATTTGGCAAATACGCGTTACGAGAGCAATATCAAAACCAAATACCTGATTATTTCCAGCACGCATGGTAAAGGGAGGATAAAAATTATCAACCCCGACCCGAATAGGTGGCTCGTTTTGAGCAAAAGTAAGAATACTAGAAAGAAGTAGCACAACAAAAAGAAGAGTCCTTTTCATACGAACGGCCTTAATTGTTTTTTTACATTATAGCTATAATCGTCTCATTTGGTCTAAACTCTTAGGCTTTTTTCGTAATGGGTTGCGGTAGTTTGTCATAGTGAATAATTTTAAGACAAGTTGCTTTTGGGGCGTAAGATATAAATGTTGGCATACGAATTTACTTTCTAGCGCAAGCTTGATTATGATTAATTAAAGTTAATTCATTTAATTCTAACTACGAGCTATTAGTGTTAATTATTCCTACGATTTTACAAGCTAATCAATCATTTTTTGCTAAACATTTTTCTAATTTAGACCATCCCCTACGAGAAGCGGTACGTACCTTATTATTAATCAGTGATTATGCGTTAAGGCAGATTACAATTTTAGAGACTTTACTTAATCAAGATGATTGTAAAACCGCATTCAATTTGGTTGATTATATTAATTTTCTACAAGATCTACCTGCTCACTCTAACCAGCAATTTGCACACGCCATTCGAAAATTTAGGCATTATCATTTTCTTAGGCTTTTATTACGCGAGCAAGGTGGATTAGCTGATACAGTAGAAACCATGACTGCCTGGTCAGAGTGTGCAGATGCCTTAATTTTGCGAACGTTAAATTATTGCCAACAAGAAATGGTTCAGCGTTATGGCAATCCTATGGATGAAGCCGGAAAAGCGGCTGAGCTTTATGTATTAGCCATGGGAAAATTAGGTGGGCAAGAATTAAATTACTCATCTGACATTGATTTAATCATGGCTTACTCAGCCTCTGGCTATACCAATGGCAAGGAGTCAGTAACCAATCAGTATTTTTTTACCAAAGTAGTCCAATTGTTTATAAAACTCATGCAAGATGTAACGGAAGATGGGTTCGTATTTCGTATTGATTTAAGGCTGCGTCCTAATGGTGAGAGCGGGGCATTAGTTTCTTCACTTGCCGCGATGGAAACTTACTATCAAGAGCAGGGTCGAGATTGGGAACGTTATGCGATGGTCAAGGCACGCTTAATAGGTAGTGCAACGCAGGTTTCAGAAGGGTTCCAAAAATTAATTACGCCTTTTGTCTACCGACGCTATATTGACTTTAGTGTTATCGAATCCTTACGAAGTATGAAAAGTATGATAGAGCGTGAGGTACAGCTAAACCCAAACTTAGATGATATAAAAAGAGGACTTGGTGGTATTCGAGAAATTGAATTTATTGTGCAAAGCATTCAGCTAATCCGCGGCGGACGCCTGCCTTTATTGCGTCAAACAAACCTGCTTAATGCTTTAGATGTATTGAAAGCAGAAAAACTATTTTCTCGCGTTAATATTTTAAAGCAAGCCTATCTTTTTTTAAGAAAACTTGAAAATTGTCTACAAAGTGAAAATGATCAACAGGTACATTCCTTGCCTAAAGATGCCATAAAACAGGCTAAAATTGCTTTGGCTATGGGATTTGTAAGCTGGGATTCCTTAGTAAAAATTTTGCAACGCTTTCAAAAAATTATTCGCAACCTTTTTCTTTCTATGTTACAGCAAGCAGTTGATTACGAGGATAGTGATAGGCTCTTAAATAATCAGTTAAGCAATGTATGGCAGGGGCATGTTGAAAGTACAATGGCTATTAATTTACTAGCAAGCCTAGGGTATCAAGACAGTCAACGTTGTTATCAATTGATTTCTAATTTTAGACATAGCCCACGTTGCCGTCGACTTAATCAAGCGGCGCGCATAAGGCTTGATCGCTTTATGGTATTACTTTTAAAAGAGTTAGCTAAGGTAAGCAACACGGAAGAGATATTACTTAATGTAATTCATTTACTGGAAAACATAGTAAGCCGTAGTGCTTACATCACTTTATTTAATGAAAATCCACATGCGCTAAAAGAATTGTTTTTTTGGTTTACCAATAGCAAGTTTAATACGTCATTATTGGTTAATCACCCCTTTTTATTAGAAATATTATTAGATCAAGCGCCAAATTGGCAGCCTTTTTCCCGCAAGCAATTGCAGCAGAAATTAGCAAAACAATTAGCAGAAAGTAATGATATTGAATATCAAGAGGATTTATTACGACAATTTAAGCTCACCAATTGGCTACTTGTTGCTCGGGCTGAATTACTTGGCTACGTGAATGCTTGGCAAAGTGCTTATTTTTTATCAAATGTGGCAGAAGTCATTGTTGAACAAGTAGTTAGCTTGGCATGCCAGACACTATCTAAGCGCTATCCACAAATTAATGAGATTAAATCGCATTTTGCTATTATTGCTTACGGCAAATTAGGTAGCCATGAGATGAATTATAACTCTGATTTGGATTTAGTATTTATTTATGACAATCCGGCACAAATAGAAGGGCTAACGCGGCTTACACAAAAAATTTTACATATGTTAACGATGCGCTCGCAAGCAGGGGTTCTTTATCAAGTAGATACACGGCTTAGGCCTTCAGGGGAAGCTGGTTTATTAGTCAGTGCATTTAACTCGTTTATTGAATATCAACAAAACCATGCCTGGTTGTGGGAGCATCAAGCGCTAATTCGAGCGCGAGTCATTGTTGGTAGGCCCACAATTTATACTAAATTTAGGCAATTAAAGCAGCATATACTGGCTATGCCACGGCCAAAAGAGGTGGTGTTTGCCGAGATAAAAGCCATGCGTCAAAAAATAAATCGTAACCTTAAGATAGATGATAAAATTAAATACATGCCAGGCGGATTAATTGATTTAGAATTTTTTGTACAATGCCTAGTACTTACTCACCCAACTGCCGTACTTAGTAAATATACGCATACCCTAGATCTGCTTAAGCAATTAGTTAAATTAGAAATAATTCAAATGAATGAATTTAAAATATTAAGCAATGCTTATAAGCTTTATCATAAGCTTCTTCACCAAAGTGTTTTAGCCTCACTACATTTGACTAATGAACTAGAGATTTGCAAAGCTGTGTTAGCGATTAGTCAGTTTCACGACGATGATACTTCGCCGTATAAATCATAGTCATCACTGTCGGTAATTGTCACATCCACGAAGCTGCCAACAGTTAATTGCTCATGAAAAGGTAAATAAACTAGTCCATCTATTTCAGGCGCGTCACTTTTGCTGCGTGCAATGACATGCTCAGGCGTGATTTCGTCAATTAAGACGGTTTGTTTTGAGCCAATTTTTTGCTTAAGCTTTTGGTAACTAATTTCAGCCTGCACCTGCATGAAACGATGGTAGCGCTCTTCTTTAATATCATCAGGTATAGGACAGGCCAGCTCATTTGCTTTAGCACCGTTTACGGGTGAGTATTTAAAGCAGCCAACTCTATCAAGTCTCGCTTCTTTAAGAAAATCTAGTAATTCTGCAAATTCTTCTTCTGTTTCACCTGGAAAGCCCACGATAAATGTAGAGCGTAAAGTAATGTCGGGACAAGTTTGACGCCAGCTCGCAATACGAGCTAAGGTATTTTCACTGTTAGCAGGTCGTTTCATCGCTTTTAGTACCCGAGGATTGGCATGTTGTAGCGGAATATCTAAATAAGGAAGAATTAAGCCATCACGCATCAGGGGTATAATTTCATCTACATGCGGATAAGGATATATATAATGGAGACGAACCCATATGCCAAGTTCGCCTAGCTGCGCGCATAAATCATAAAATTTTGTGTTTAATTGCTTACCCTGCCATTCTACAGATTGATAACGTGTATCTACGCCATAAGCGCTAGTATCTTGCGAGATAACTAAAATCTCTTTAACACCTGCTTCTTTAAGGCGTTTTGCCTCAGAAAGAACTTGCGTTAGTGGATAGCTTTGTAGTTTTCCACGCATAGTAGGAATAATACAAAAGGTGCATTTTTGATTACAGCCTTCTGAAATTTTTAAGTAAGCATAATGACGCGGCGTTAATTTAATGCCTTGGGTCGGTATAAGCTGGGTAAATGGATTTTTAGGTGGCGGCAAATGCTCGTGAACGGCGCCCACGACTTCCTCATAAGCATGGGCTCCACTTATATGTAGTACCTCAGGACAAGCTTCGCGAATCAGTTGTGCTTTCGCACCTAAGCAACCGGTTACAATAACTCGCCCATTCTCAGCCATGGCTTCTTTTATCGTGTCTAACGATTCAGTCACCGCCGCATCAATAAAACCGCAAGTATTAACTACAACAACACCAGCATCTTGATAGGTAGATACTAATTCATAGCCTTGTGCGCGCAATTGGGTAATAATTCGTTCAGAATCAACTAACGCTTTAGGGCAACCTAGGCTAACAAAACCTACTTTATGATTCATCAATTTCTATAACTCTCTACAAGCCCTACGATAGCGGCTTTTATACAAAGGTGCTAATTATATCTCTTTTTTAGTTAAAAGTTGTCTATTTTGCTAAATAATTTTAGCTTAACTAACCATCAAAACGCTTGAGATTTTACACTTTGTAAGCGTTTCAGAAACATTTGGCTATCTACCTCACCTACTAAGCGAGAATGTTCAAGTTCATCGCCTTCTTTATTAAAGAATAGAAAAGTAGGCGGTGCGACGACCTGGTATTTACGTAATAAAGCCTGATTTGCTTCATTGTTCGCTGTAACATCTGCTCTTAAAACCACAAAGTCTTTTAGACGTGTTTTGACTTCAGGATTTTTTAAGACATTTGCTTCAATGTACTGACAAGTAACACACCAATCGGCGTAAAAATCTAATATAACCGGTTTGCCCTGAGCACTTGCTATGGCTTGTTCTACTTCGGCAACTGTTTTAACTGGTTGGTAAGCCAGGGTTTCATGTTCTTTGTCTGACCAGTGAGCTAAGGGTTGTAAAGGATTTGTTTCACCCATACTCGCGCCTAGTAGCACGAATAATCCATAGACTAATAAGATAATTCCCATCCCTTGACAGAATTTATCGTAATTAGAGGTAGCACGTACTAAAGCACCTAAATAAATACCAGAAAAAATAAGTAAAGCTGCCCAGCAAGCCATGCTTAGCGCACCAGGCAAAATGCGGCTTAAAAGATAAATCGCAACGCCTAACAATAAAACCCCAAAAAAGGATTTAACAGCATTCATCCAGTGGCCAGCCTTAGGTAGCCAACGCCCGGCAGAAGTACCGATTAAGATTAGAGGTGTTCCCATGCCTAGGCTTAAAAAGAATAAACTAAAGCTGCCTAATACCACATTGCCACTGCTAGCAATATAACCTAAAACACCAATTAGCGGGGCGGTCACGCAAGGTGATAAAATTAAAGTAGATAAACACCCCATAACAGCAGCACTTAAATAGTGGCCACTTTCCTGACGGCGATTTAATTGTGCTAATTTAGCTTGCCAAGAAACAGGCAATTTTAGTTCAAAAAAGCCAAACATAGACAGCGATAAGATAACGAAGAGTAAGCTAAATAAACTAATAGCCCAAGGAGATTGCATAATAATTTGTAAGTTACTACCTAATAGTGAGACCGCCGCCCCAACTAAAGCATAGGTAACAGACATACTTAGCACATAACTTAGGGATAAGCGAAATGCCTTCCCTGTAGACATGGTTTGACTATGGCCTACAATAATTCCCGAGAGCACAGGTACCATCGGCAAAATGCAAGGTGTAAAGGATAACAATAAACCAAAGCCGAAGAAAATAAGAAAAATCATAGGCAAGTTATGATTTAGAAAAATAGAATCGAGCGTGGGCTCATCAGTCGTGGTGTTAGCAGACTCCTCACTCATTACCGTATTATCTTGAAACAATTCTACATTACTTAATGATAAATCCTTGGCAATAGCTAATTTTATTTGTTTTGTTTGTGGAGGATAGCAAAAGCCATCATCAGCACAGCCTTGGTAATGTAAAGTAACTAATGCTTCGCCAGGTTCTTTACCTAGTACAGCAATGGGTAAACTAAGTTCATTTCGATAAACAGTATAGGCTTTACCTTGTAAATCTTTTTTTGTTAAAGCAGGTGGTAAAGAAAGAGGGCCTAATTGAATATTGCTGTCATCAGGTACATTAATATTAATCCGATCACTGTAAAGAAAATAACCAGGCTTAATTGTCCATTTTACTAAAAATTGGTTAGGGTCAACCTTAGTAGCATTGACTTGAAAAATCTCACTTACTGGCAGAGGATCGGCAAAGCACAGTATAGAAAATAGGCAACCTAAAGTAAATAAAAGCCATTTTTTCATGAATATCTCTGATAAATTACTATACAGCTAGTCATTGTAGTGCGAGCAGTAAAAAAACCAAAATTTTTTTACTGCCTCCCCTTGAAATAATTATGGTTGTCCCCATATGCCTGTCATCGGTAATTCACGGTGTAGGAATTACCACCAGGTCAGAGTAATCTGAAAATTATAGGTGATTAACCCATCAGGAGAAAGAAGTATGAAAATTCGTCCGTTGCACGATCGCGTTGTTGTTCGTCGTCTGGAAGAAGAGCGCACAACAGCAGGCGGTATCGTTATCCCCGATAGTGCTACTGAAAAGCCTATGCGCGGTGAAGTAGTTGCAATTGGCCCAGGCAAAAACTTAGAAAATGGTGATGTCCGAGGGTTAGCTGTTAAAGTAGGCGAGACAGTTTTATTTGGTAAGTACTCAGGTACAGAAGTTAAGATTGATGGTGAAGAACTAGTCGTCATGCGTGAAGAAGATATCTTAGGCATAATCGAAAAGTAAGCAAACGAATTAAAGGAGACTTAAATGGCTAAAGATTTACGTTTTGGTGACTCAGCGCGCCAAAAAATACTTGCTGGTGCGAATGGCTTAGCTGACGCGGTACGTGTCACTATGGGTCCAAAAGGCCGAAATGTTGTAATAGAACGTTCTTTCGGCGCACCTACTATTACTAAAGACGGTGTATCTGTTGCAAAAGAAATTGAATTTGAAGAGCGTTTTGAAAACATGGGCGCCCAAATGCTAAAAGAAGTTGCTTCTAAAACTTCTGATGCAGCAGGAGATGGTACAACAACGGCTACCGTTCTTGCTTGTGCGATCATGGTTGAAGGTCATAAAGCAGTTGCGGCTGGCATGAACCCAATGGATTTAAAGCGCGGTATTGATAAAGCAGTGATTGCAATTACTAAAGATTTACAATCAATGTCTAAGCCATGCAAAGATAGCAAAGCGATTGCACAAGTAGGTACAATATCTGCAAACTCTGACGAAGCAGTTGGTGCTATTATTGCTGAAGCAATGGAAAAAGTTGGTAAAGAAGGCGTTATCACTGTTGAAGATGGCAATGGCCTTGAAAATGAATTGGCTGTTGTTGAAGGTATGCAGTTTGATCGCGGTTATATCTCTCCATACTTTATTAATAATCAACAAAACATGAGTGCTGAGCTTGAAAACCCATTCATTCTGTTAGTTGATAAGAAAATTTCTAGCATTCGCGATATGTTGTCTGTATTAGAAAGTGTTGCTAAATCAGGCCGACCTTTATTAATTATTGCTGAAGATGTTGAAGGCGAAGCCTTGGCTACTTTAGTTGTTAATAACATGCGTGGCATTGTTAAAGTTTGTGCTGTGAAAGCACCTGGTTTTGGCGATCGTCGTAAAGCAATGTTGCAAGATATTGCTATCTTAACTAATGCTCAAGTTATTTCTGAAGAAATTGGTAAGAGCCTTGAAGGTGCGACAATTGATGATCTTGGTACTGCGAAGCGTGTTGTTGTAACTAAAGAAAATACCACAATCATTGATGGTGAAGGTAAAGCTGACGATATCAATGCGCGCGTTACACAAATCCGTGCTCAAATGGAAGAAACGACTTCTGATTATGATCGCGAAAAATTACAGGAGCGTGTTGCTAAATTAGCTGGTGGTGTTGCGGTTATCAAAGTTGGTGCTGCTACTGAAGTTGAAATGAAAGAGAAAAAAGCACGCGTTGAAGATGCGCTTCATGCAACTCGTGCTGCTGTTGAAGAAGGTATCGTTGCTGGTGGTGGTGTTGCCTTAATCCGCGCTCAAAGAGCGTTAGAAGGATTAAAAGGTGATAATTCTGATCAGGATATGGGTATTAATATTCTTCGTCGTGCTATTGAATCACCTTTACGTCAAATCGTTACTAACGCAGGCTATGAAGCATCTGTTGTAGTAAATAAAGTAACTGAAGGTAAAGATAACTTTGGTTTCAATGCTGCTACTGGTGAATACGGTGACATGATTGAATTTGGTATCTTAGATCCCACTAAAGTTACTCGTACTGCATTACAAAATGCTGCTTCTATTGCAAGCTTAATGCTTACTACTGAGTGCATGGTTGCTGATCTGCCTAAGAAAAATGATGCAGGTATAGATGCTGGCGCTATGGGTGGCATGGGCGGTATGGGTGGTATGGGCGGCATGATGTAAGCCTTTTCTACCCAAGTTTAAAAACCCGCCAATTGGCGGGTTTTTATTATCTTGAATATATAGCGAAATATAATTGAGCTTAATTTAAGTACGCTAGCTATGCTACATTGCCGTATAAGATGAGGGCTTCACAAATTACTAGGCAGTGACTTAGACGTTTTTTGGCTACTTCTTTTTAAGGTTGGCAGAGTATGTTTTATAAATGCCCCCTTTTCATCTTTCACCATCATAACTTTCCCTCTCCCCAACCCTCTCCCGCGAAAGGTACCCTTTTATTAGGTCCGACCCAGGTAGATAGGTAACACCTATGACCGGATAGATAGGTAACAGTAAACTAATCACATGTCGGTAAAAGGAGTGTGAAATGCCTTGGAAAGAGACTGTTGCTATGAGAGAGAAACTAAAATTTATATCAAATTATATGGAAAAGAGCTTTGCTAGTTTTGCAGAGCTATGCGTTTTTTACGGCATCAGTAGAAAGACGGGTTATAAGTATGTGAAGCAATTTGAAGAGTCAGGTATAGATGGACTAAAAGAACGCTCTAGGGCCCCCCATCAGCATGGTTTAAAAACCTCTGGGTGGATAGAGGAAAGTATCTTATCAGTACGTGAGAAGCACAAAACTTGGGGAGGCAAAAAGATTTACAATTGGCTTCATCAAGAATACCCAAACACGGCTTGGCCAGCCAAAAGTACAATAGATGACATTCTTAAAAGAAATGGCTTAGTAAGAAAACGAAGAGCTCGAGGCGATGTCGCACCTTACCATGAGTCGTTTTCTTTGTGCACCAGCCCAAATGATGTTTGGAGTATCGATTTCAAGGGCCACTTTTATTTAGGCAATAAAAGGCGTTGCTATCCATTGACCGTGACTGATAATTTTAGTCGTTATCTTTTAGATATCAGAGCATTCGAGACGATATCAAGTTTAACAACAAAAGAAGCACTAGAGAGACTTTTTAAAACCTATGGCTTACCTAAAGCCATTAAAAGTGATAATGGCGTACCCTTTGCCAGTACAGGTATTGCAGGCTTATCTAAATTATCTATCTGGTTAATTAAATTGGGAATTATACCTGAGAGGATAAGAAAAGGGCATCCAGAAGAAAATGGCAGGCACGAACGGATGCATTTAACTTTAAAATTGGAAACAACGCTACCGCCAATGGACAACCACTGGGCTCAACAAAGATGTTTTGATGAATTTAGAACAGTATTTAATGAAGAAAGACCTCATGAAGGAATTGATTTTCAACGCCCCCTTTGGCTCTACTCGAATTCGGCGCGCTCTTTTCCACAGACATTACCTAAAATAGAATACGATACAAGACACGTGGAAACTAGACGAGTCAGAAGCAACGGCACGATTAAATGGAAAGGAAAGGAAATCTTTTTATCTGAGTTGTTAATCGGGGAAACTATTGGCTTTATACCCCGAAGTGAAGAGCAATGGAATCTACATTTCTCTTTTATGCCCATTTCTATTTTTAATGAAAGAGAACAAAAAATGTATAAAATATGATATTAAAGTGTTACCTATCTATCCGGTCAGTTTTGTTACCTATGTTCCGGTCATACAATGTGAGTATGATGTTCGCGGGAGAGGGTTGGGGAGAGGGTAAGGAAAGTCATGTGGTAGGCTTTAATAGATAAAAGAGAATGATAGATAATACAGATGTCAGCAAAAATGCTATAGCCATAGGTAATTGATTTTCATCATGAAAAAAGGCGATTAGGCCACTTGCGAACGCTCCCCCTAAAATTTGCATAAAACCAAATACTGCTCCAGCTGTACCAGCAATTTTAGGAAAAGGTATTAAAGCGCCTGTGGAGGAATTAGGAAATACAAGGCTTGAGCCAAACATAAAAATAATGATAGGAATAATAATGACCCAAGTATTAAGATAACTTAGCAAATAAAATACTAACATAAAGAGGCCAGCGCTAAATTGGCTTAAAAATCCAAAAATCATCATGGCATTAATGCCATATATTCCTACTAATCGCGCATTAATAAACCCACCAAAGGCAAAACCTGAGCCAACTAATATAGAAAGCCAGCCAAACTGAACGGGCGATAGGCCTACTTTTCCTTGTAATACGATAGGCAAGGCGGTCATACAAGCTAGAATGCCTGCATAAGTCAATAAAGAAGGTAGGACAAATTTTAAGAAAAGATTAGATTTGAGTAAGTACATCATATTATTAAAAATAATGGCTGGTTGAAAATTATCTTGATGATAATATTGGCTGGTTTCAGGAAGTTTTAGATAAAACAAATAAAGAATAGTAAAATTATAAACGCTTAAAAAAAGAAAGTTATACCGCCAGCCTGCAAAATGTTCAATGTAGCCACCTAAGATTGGTGCTGCAGACAAAACAACGACACTGGATATTGATAAGTATGAATTGTAGATAGCTAATTTTTTATTTTCGAATAAATCTCTTAAAATTGGACGTGTTAAGGCTAACCCTGCGCCTGCACCAAGTCCTTGCAGAAAGCGTCCCAGAAGTAAAATATGAATAGTTGGCGCGAGACAACATAATACACTACCTAAAAAAACGATAACTAATCCCGTAATTAAAGGTTTTCTTCTGCCAATGGCATCTGACCAGGCACCATAAACAAGTTGTGACACACTAAATCCTACCATATAAATAACCACCGTCATTTGAATCCAAGTAGTGCTTACCTGAAGTTTGTTTGCCATATTTGGCAATGAAGGCAAATATAAATCAGAGTTAATTTGACCTAACGAAGAAATAAAAATAATGAGTATTAATAATTGTAATTCTTGACTTGTTTGATAATTTCTTGTCATAGATTTTTTACCTAGATTGAAAATTGATTAAACATTTCAGCCAAAATGGATAGTTAAAAATACGATAGCTATCGATTTCTTTAGATCTCTTTTTAAGATTAGTTAATGCAATCCCCTTAAGTTAAAAATTTTTCATAAATTTCACTATTTTTTAATATATTTTTTTATCTAACCATTATAATTAATGATAGGTTTATTAATTTATAGTTACTTTATGACAGAAAAATCATTGAAAGACACTATTGAAGAAGACCAGGTAAGCTTAGAATATTTAAAATCCATTGAAGAGTTAATCAGAAATACATCGTTTACAGTTGAAAATTATAGTTTTATGCGTGATGGAGGGGCGGCAAATATATGGTTTGATGATGGTACAAGTAAGCGCGTTCCTAAAGGAGTAGCCATCATATATAACTTACTAAAAAATAAAGATAAAACTGCAAAAGAGCAGCTAAATCTTATTAAGACGGTCGCTGAAAATGTGCATAATGGCCATGATGTTGCACCTAGTAATCAAAAATTTTATCAGACTATTTTACGGAAGAAAGAGCGCAGTAAAATTAAATAAGGATTTACGAATCCAAGCTTTATTAAATTCGTAAATCTTGATAATGCTACTCACTTTGTCGACTAGTTAGTTTTTCTTGTTGCCAATAATTAAGTGGTGATAAATTCGGACTAGCCATGGCACTGACAGGTAAATAAAAAGTTTGCTCAAGTAAAAATTGTCCACTTAATGCTGCATGTGAAACCTGATCAGTAAAGACTAACCAAGTGCTCTGGGCAGCAAAGTTAATCAGTTTTTTTTCTACTGTTTGTTGATAATTGTCATCTAATTTCATGCGATCATGTAATTGTAATTGATAGTGATCATAGGCTGATCGTAAGGTTTTAGTTACTTTAACGAGTTTTAGTAATTTTGCGACCGAAGCGCGATAATCAGGAATTTGTTTAGCAAAGCGTTGTATTACTCGGTCAAAAGGCTCTCCAAGGTGCCAAACACGGGGCTCACCATGGGGATTAATATTACAAAAGACGCGCAAAATCCTTAAGCCATTCACAGGCGATGCGGCAAAAGAATCAACATGCAGCCTCGTATCATCTTTACGTTTTGAAGTAGGGCGGCCTAGAATTTGCGCCGGACGATAGCTCGTTCGCCCCCATTGTAAATGCTGTTGATATTGGGGCAGCAGGGTGGTGACTAAATTTCTAGCAAAATTAGCATACTGCTGCATAAATTCTTTAAGTTCGATGTGAAGCTTAAATGCATCATTAGTTTTTTTCTTAATCCCACCTAACTTGCTAGTACGGTAGTCAAAGCTAATATTTTTATGGTGACCATCTAAAATTTCTTCTGTCAAAAACTTATCTAGTTGCGGAAAATTAAAAAAATAATTAGGAAAATAAATGACATTTCCAGATTCAAGCGCCTGAAGGCTAGCTTGCTGGGTAGTACTATCTATTTGATTTAAATCTAAAATAGGTAGGGAAAACAGAGATTCAGTCATTTAAGTTCTCTCTTTAACAAGGGAAATTATGTCCCTAGTATACTTGATATTTTGTGTTATAGGTGGTTAATTAATTTAAGTTTTAAGGTAATCCATTTTGTAAAGAGGTAGTCATAAACTATTTCAATGATTATGATATAAACAATTGATTTTAAAATACCATTTACTTGAACTATGCTTAGACATTACCACCACTTATTATTAAGGAGCTTGTTATGAAAGATGTTATTAGCCAACTTTCTATTCTGCTAGCAGATACCTATGCTTTGTATTTAAAAACTCAAAACTATCATTGGCATGTGAAAGGCGCGCAATTTAAAGCGTTGCATGAATTATTCGAAAGGCAATATCAAGAGTTAGCGGAAGCAGTTGATGAAGTTGCAGAGCGTATTTTGATTCTAGGTCACAAAGCGCCAGCAACATTTAATGAGTATAATCAATTAAAGCGTGTTAAAGATGGTAATTCTGGCATTTCAGCGAATGAAATGGTCAAAGAATTAGCCAATGATCATGGCACGTTAATTAAAGACTTAAATCAATCACTTAAATTAGCTCAAGAGCAAGCTGATGAGGGAACGGTAACTTTATTAAGCGATCGCATTGCAGCACATGAAAAATCTCGCTGGATGTTAAGTGCTTCAAGTGAAGCTTAATAGTTAAATAACATACTAATATTTAATTAGTTATCCCTGCTTAAGCAGGGAGTAACTAGTTAGGCATTTTAGGATAATAAGTTAGCTACTTAGCATGTTACACCTTTATGGTGCATGTTAAGCCTGTAAAAGCATCCTAAATTGGGTGGCTTTACAATTACAATAAGAATTAAGCAGGGATAGTGTGATTCAATTATTATTTTCCATTAGTCTATTTTTAAGTGCTTCCTTATTATTCATTATACAGCCCATGGTTGCTAAGAGTCTGCTTCCTATCTATGGTGGGACACCTGCAGTATGGACCGTATGCATGCTTTTTTTTCAAGCGTTGCTACTATTAGCTTACGGTTATGCTTGGGCTTTAAGTTATATTAATCACAATTGGTATTGGCGTTTAATCCATGCAGGTGTTTTGCTGTTAAGTGTTTTATGGTTACCACTTTATCTTACAACAAGCTCAGCAAATCCCGTACATTCCCCGGATTTAATTATTTTAAAAAGCTTATTTATGCAATTGGGTTTGCCTTTATTGGTTATTGCATCATCAGCGCCATTGCTACAATTTGCTTTTAGTCATACTAAAAGTAAAAAAGCCCCTGATCCCTATTTTTTATACGTAGCTAGTAATATAGGTAGTCTATTAGCTTTACTTAGTTATCCTTGGGCTGTTGAGCGCTGGGTTGATTTGAGCGCCCAATATCAGTACTGGAATGACGGCTTTAAACTCTATCTTGTTTTGATAACTAGTATTTTATTTTTTGTACCCTATTCTTATTCTAAGAAAATTCAAGCGAAGCGGCAGTCGCTTTCTTATTATCAGTTATTTACTTGGATAAGCTATAGCTTTATTCCTTGTAGCTTAATGTTAGGTGTCACGTTTTATATTTCTACTGATATTGCAGCAACCCCATTATTTTGGGTTATTCCTTTAGCGCTTTATTTGTTAAGTTTTATTATTACTTTTGCCCAAAAGCCACTTATACCTCATCAGTGGGTAGTTAATAATGCGCTCCTTTTTGCTATTTTTCCTCTCTTAGCTTTTATATTAGGCGTTAATAGTCTTTCAGCTTATCAATTAATTATTATACATCTAGCTTATTTTTTTATTATTGCTTTACTTTGTCATGGTGAGTTAGTGCAACGTCGGCCTGCTGCCGAGCATTTAACTAGTTTTTATGTCTGTTTAGCGCTGGGCGGTGTCTTAGCTGGTTTGTTTAATGGATTACTTGCGCCGCGGTTATTCCAAGGCCCTTATGAATACCCGCTTGTAGTTGCTTTGTCTTTTTTATGTTTTCGTCTGCCTTTAAGAGGGTTAAACTATACGCCACTCATCATTGCTTTGTTATTATTAGGTAGTTTTTTCTTACCTAATCTACCTTGGTTAAATTGGGTTAAGAAATACCATCTCGCTGAGTTTAGTTCCATAATAATCATGGTTATTTGGGCTAGAAGTTGTATAAATCTTTTTGTAGCAACGGTTATTTTATTTATTTTTATTTTTAGTCCCTGGTTTAAACACATGCCAATTTTAGCTCAGCAGCGAAATTTTTATGGTATTAAGCAAGTCTCAACAATAGCTAGTGGGCATGCCTTAATTAGCCAAAGCACTGTCCATGGGATTCAGGTCTTTAGTGGGCAAAGTACCTTGTTAGGAACAACATCTTATTATGGCCCACCAGCGTTAGTCATTGAACTTCTGCAACAGGTTCCCTTATTACGATCTATCCTTATTGGCTTAGGAACCGGTACCATGGTTTGTCAATTTAGACAATCTGATCAACTGGAAGTGATTGATATTGATGAGCAAGTGATTAATATTGCTGATAACCCTCGCTTCTTTACTTATCTGAGAGATTGCTTGGCAAAGCCTGTTATTACACAGGGGGATGGGCGATTAGTTTTACAGCAAAGAGAAAAGTCTAGTACCGATCTACTTATTATTGACGCTTTTTCCTCCGATTCTATCCCTACTCATCTTTTAACTTATGAAGCATTTAAACTGTATAAGCAAAAATTAACTGCAAATGGTGTATTATTAGTACACATTAGTAATCGGCATATTAATCTTTTACCTGTTTTAACAGCAATAGGGCGGAAATTAGATTGGGTCGTGTTACATCAATATCACACTGGCAACTCTAAATTAGGTCAATTTTCTTCTGAATGGGTAGTGTTAACGCCTAATGAACCGTTTGCAATAGAGTTGCTGCGCAAAAATGCAGGGTGGAAATTTGTTACCACCCAAAAGACGATGCTATGGACTGATAATTATTCTAATTTAATTCCTCTATTGAAATACTAAAGTCTCATCTATAAAAGTCATCTTATAATGCTGGATCAGCTAAATTACCTTTGTCTTCTAACCAAGCTTTACGATCCGTGGCTCGTTTTTTTGCAAGCATCATATCCATAATAGATATTGTATTTTGTTCATCTTCGAGGGTTAACTGCACTAATCGCCGTGTATTAGGATCCATGGTTGTTTCACGTAATTGCATGGGATTCATCTCGCCTAAGCCCTTAAAGCGTTGAACATTAATTTTACCACTATTTAATTTGGTCATTTTGGCAATAATTTTTTGCTTTTCTTCATCATCAAGTGCATAGTGAACTTGTTTGCCTGCATCGATTCTATAAAGAGGTGGCATGGCAACAAACACATGGCCAGCTTTCACTAAGGGTTTAAAATGGCGAAGGAATAAAGCACAGATTAAAGTGGCAATATGAGCGCCATCAGAGTCGGCGTCAGCTAAAATACACAGCTTACCATAACGCAAACCCGATATATCATCAGATCCCGGATCAACACCGATTGCAACTGAAATATCATGAATTTCTTGTGAAGCTAAGACATGAGAAGAATCAATTTCCCAGGTATTAAGAATTTTACCTCGTAAAGGTAAAATGGCTTGAAAATCCTTATTACGCGCTTGTTTTGCAGAACCTCCTGCGGAATCACCTTCAACTAAAAATAGTTCAGCCTGATTTAAATCAAGTTGTAAGCAGTCGGCTAGCTTACCTGGCAGAGCAGGGCCTTGGCTTACACGTTTACGGGCAACTTGTTTGGATTGTTTAAGTCGCTTTTGCGCGCGTTCAATAGCAAATGCAGCAATTGCTTCACCATAGCTTCGATGATGATTAAGCCACAGAGCAAATGCATCCTTAATTACATTGGTGACAAAAGCTGCTGTTTGTCGTGAGCTCAATCTCTCTTTAGTTTGACCAGCAAATTGCGGCTCTTTCATTTTGACTGAAAGTATATAATGACAAGGTTCCCATAAATCATCTGCTGTAAGTTTAACACCGCGGGGCAATAAGTTACGCAAATCACAGAAAGCAGATAAAGCATCAAATAACCCAGCTCGTAAGCCATTAACGTGTGTACCGCCTTGAATAGTAGGAATTAAATTAACATAACTTTCATTTAATCCTGAGGTTGAAGGTTGACTAGACCAGGCAACTGCCCAATCCACGGTAGCCTCGTCACTAGTAAATTCGCCGGTAAAAGGTTCATCAGGGAAATAATCAGCAGGTAGTGATTGTTTTAGGTAATCAACTAGACCTTTTTCAAAGCACCAATAGGTTTTTTCTTGATTAATTTGATTAATAAAAGTCATTGCCAAGCCTGGACAAAGAACTGCTTTGGCTCTTAATACATGCATCAATTGTTTAACTGAAAATTTTGCCGAATCAAAATACTTAGGATTAGGCCAGAAACGAATAATAGTTCCAGTATCTCTTTTTTTAACCACACCTATTTCATTTAATTCTTGTGTTTTTTCACCATTAGCAAAACACATTTGGTAAATGACGCCATTACGTTTAATAGTGACTTCAACACGCTCAGAGAGCGCGTTAACGACAGAAACGCCCACACCATGCAATCCGCCTGAAAACGTATAATTTTTATCTGAGAATTTACCGCCAGCATGTAAGCGCGTCATAATAACTTCTACACCACTTAAGCCGATTTGCGGGTGGAGATCCACAGGCATACCACGGCCATTATCTTCTACTTCCACTGAATTATCTTGATGAAGGGTGACGGTAATACAATTAGCGTAGCCTGCAATAACTTCATCAACACTATTGTCTATGACTTCTTGTGCTAAATGGTTAGGTCTAGTAGTGTCAGTGTACATTCCCGGCCGACGCTGTACTGGTTCAAGACCGCTTAATACTTCAATTGCTTGAGCCGTATAATTCTCAGACATGACTTAATCACTTCTTCGTAAAAGGGAACTATTTTAGCATAAAAATCATTCAAAATAGGAGTGAAAATGGATTTTATAGCATTATTTAAATACGTTGCCTTTTCATTAAAATGGGAAACCATTAAGTTAATTTTACAATAAAAAAATTAATTTATTATAAGTGTAAAGTTTAGAATAAAAATTAGCTAAAACCTCACTAAATTAAAGAGAGCTTTGCTAAAAATAGACAAAGATGCTTAAATTAGCTCTACTAGCATTTACTTTTACCTATTTTTTGATCTAAGGGTGTTTCTTCCTTGCTTCCCTAGGTGTAAGACCTATAATTAAATCTATAAGTTGATTAAAAATTGTACAAATTTAAATCTAGGGTAATTAGTGTATACTAAAAGAGTAAATAACATAAGCCTGTGGTTTTCTTAAAAAATTTGGCATCCTTTAAGAAATAAAATTAACCACAATTTTAACGTGTTAAGTTTGAAATAGGTATAAAGGAGAATAAAATGAGTATTTTCACTTATCTTAAAAAAGATCATAGAGTGGCACAAAGTCTCATGGATAAAATAATGCGCCTAGATTCAGATGCTACAGAAGAAAGAGATAAGTTATTTAATCAGTTAAAAAAAGAGCTAATTATTCATAGTAAAGCAGAAGAAAAAGTGTTTTATGAACCATTAAAAAAAGAGCCTGCCACTGAAGAGGAAATACCTCATGCTAAAGAAGAACATGCTGAAGTAGAAGAAATGCTTGACCGTTTATCAGATAAGTCCTTAAACGGTGCTGCTTGGATGCAACTATTTAAAAAAATGGCAGATTCCCTACAGCATCATATCGAAGAAGAGGAACATGAAATTTTTACCGATGCAAAAAAAGAATTGACGTCTGAAGAGGCTCAGCAAATGGAAATCGCTATGCAAAAAGAGAAAAAATTAGTAGAGAAAAAAATAGACATTTCGCTGCGTGACGCAAAGTAGGTTAAGGGCGTTTAGATGCCCACTTAAAACTCAGTCACTTGCTAATTATTAAAATTATAATATTATGTTAAAGGACTTATCTTAATGTAAAAGGATTTTCTAAGGTAGGGTGCAACGTAAAAACTTATAGACAAGGGAATGATAATGACAACATTAGTTGGAACGCAAGAGCATTTTCATGATGCTCTCTATGAACTTTGTGAGCTTGACTATGATGCTATCGAAGCTTATGAAGCAGCAATTAATCGCCTTGATAATGCTGATTATCGCACTAAATTAACAGAATTTAAAAATGACCATCAAAGACATGTACAAGAAATAACCTCACTTCTTAAAAGTCATCAAGCTAAAGTACCAGATGGGCCTAGTGCTAAGCAATTATTAGCACAAGGTAAGGTTGTTTTGGCTAATATGTTTGGTGATGAGGCTATTTTAAAAGCGATGTTGAGTAACGAAGTAGATACAAATACAGCTTATGAGCGAATGAATTCTCATAAGAATAAATGGCCTGAGGCGGCTGAGATTTTAAGTCGAGGATGGAATGATGAAAAGCGTCATAAACAGTGGTTAGATGCTATTATTAATACAGCTAAATAACAATAAAAAGTTATTAAGTGGAAAAGATTTAACGCTAAACTGATTTAAGGTGTTTAGAAATTTACGTGAGTAAAGTGAGTTACTAATTAAACGATTAAAGGAGCTACTATTATGAAACGTCTACTTTCAGTCATGCTTACAACGATGGTTTTCTCCGCTGTAAATGCTGCCATTGCTGCCGATTCAGATACGTCAACTACTAATACAGGCAGTGGTACGTACTCTACAGGTACTACAACTGGAACTGGTACTGATACAACTGGAACAACTACGGGTACCACTGGTACAGGCACAACAGGAACAACGACTGACTCAGGCATTAGTACAGATTCTACAGGTACTACAACCGGAACTGGCACTGATATGAATTCTACTGGAACTGGAACCGATATGAATTCTAGCGGTACTACTGGCTCAGATATGGGTACAGGAACAACTTCTGGTAGCGATGGTACGATGGGCACTGACAGTACAGGTACAGGAACTATGGGTACAGGTACAGGAACTACAGGTACTGGAACTACTGGTACTGGTACTGGCGCAGGTGGTATAGGCACAGGTGGTGCAGGTGCAGGCGGTGCAGGTGCAGGTGGTGGGCAATAAAAATAGATTTACTCATTAGGCTATTAAATTTATTAAATTATTGCAGTTCAAGGAGAACAACATGGTTAATAACGAACGCACAGGGATTTTAACAATAATTGGCATAATAATTATTGCTGCGCTTATTTTATACTTCCTGTTTGGTCGTCATACAGATACGACGACGGATACGACAGGTACAGCTACCACAACGACGACCACAGGTACAGGCGCTACTGATACGACAGGCACTGGCGCGACTGGAACAGGGACTACTGGTGCCGGCACTACGGGTACTGGTACGACTGGAACTGGTACGACTGGAACTGGTACTGGGGCTGGCGGTGCTACTGGCACTGGTACAACTGGTACTGGAGCTGGTGCTGGCACTGGCACTGGTGGTGCAACAGGTACTGGTACAGGCTCTGGCGGTACAGGCGGCGGTGCTTAAATAGCCTTCTGGTAATCTTTTGATACCCAGCAACTTCTGCTGGGTATCAAGTTTTAATTAACTAGTATTTAATGTGAAATGTGAGGCTATTTAATTTGTTTTTGCTGATTTTTTATAAATCCTATGCTTAAGTCTTCTTGGGCAGCTGTCATTTAATCCAAATTGTTTTTCATCCCTTTACCAAGAAAAAATATTAAAATAATAATTATTTTTTTATAGCAAATTTAATTTAAGTGATTGATGCCGAAAGATATCTAATCTGAGTGCCATAAAAGTTGCTTAAATCTGGCTAATATCGATTTCCTTTCTTGTTTATTTTTTGTTACATTAGGTGCCCCAAATGAAGGGGCAACCTTATTCGTAGTAGAAAGGATTCAGTGATGAGAAGGAAGTCAGGAATAATTCATCGTTTAACGAAGCGCTTTGGCCAGATTATTCCCAATAAGCAATCACGCAAGCCGGCTTATTTTCGGCGCGGCATAGCCTATGTCTTAATTTACAGTCAATTATTTCAGCTGGCCATGGCGTCAGTGCTACCGCTATCTCCACCATCAACTCCTTCATCTGGCCCCTTGGGTAAGCCAGCTATCAATACACCCACTATTAATGTTGGTCCTTGGACGCCACTACTTAATTATGCTCAAACAGGCACATTAACCAATTTATCGCTGACCAATCAGCAGTTAGGTTTAAGCGGCCCCTTGAATTGGGGGGTGACTTACAGTGATTTAACAGGGACCTTTTTCAATGCTCAGTATATTTTGCCATTAGGCGAACGCATAGCTTTTGGGGTATTAGGTGAATACGGTGCTGACCAATACCGAATTAATGGCACGGTGGGCTATGGCTTGTCCCCTTTGGCGCAGGTGAAATTCACGGCTGAACGCTTTGGGCAGAGGCTACCTTTTCAATTTGACTCCGGCAAGCTTGACCAGCGCGTTCATCAAGACGCTTATGGGATTCGGTTCCAGCAATTGTTTAATTTGCCCGTGGTGCAAGGGATTCATGCGGGTGGTTATTATGCAAGTGCTGTGAATCAACGTTTAAACCCGCTTATTTTTACGTCCAATGGCATCAATTGTGGTGGGTATGAAGCAGGCTTGCAATGCATCAATTACCGCCATATTGCCGGGGCCACCAGCATCGGCATTGATGCAGGCGTTGAGCTGTTGTTAACGCCTGCCACCTGGATGCAGGGCACGCTGTATTATGACCAAATCTATTACCACACCGCGTTTACACCGCATGCGAGCGAGGACCGGGATGGGTTAGGGGCGGGCATTGCCGTGAATCGCTTGCTGGGTGAGCGTTTGAAAGTAAGCGCCGAAGCAAGCGCGCGGGAAATTTATAACACTTATCAGGCAGGCTTAAGCTGGCTGCCTAATCTGCCAGTGTTAGGGCTCGAACTATCCCTCCTTGGGCAACACATCACCTCACACAATGCCACGCCAGATAATAATCAAATTAGTGTGCAAGTAAGTTTCCTCGGTGCACGCGCTAAGGCCTATGAGGCAGCGCATCACTGGGGCGGCCAACAATTAGGTGGCATTAGCCAATGGGTTGGCCTGCCTGCGGTAAAGATGCAGCAAGTGCTGGCCATTGCTGAACAAATTACTAAACTGCTCGCACCCAGTATCAGCGCCGTGAGCCCTAATACTGGGCCGCTGACCGGTGGCAACACGGTGACCATCATCGGCACGAACTTTGCCCAAGGGTTGCTGGTATTTTTTGGCAGCCAAGTGGCCCGTGGCATTGAGGTGTTATCACCTAACCTCATTAAAGTGATTGTGCCAGCGCCGCCAGTCTTACCTACAACCTTACAAGCCAGAGTGGCTGCCGAGGAGGCGGTGGATGTCATCGTGCAAAACCCTGATGGACAACAAGCCTTTTTCCCGAATGGCTATCTCTATGTCACCGTGGCCCAACCGACGATTGCTAGTCTTACCCCGGCCGTGGGCAGTACGGCTGGTGGTACTGTTGTTATTATTACCGGGGAACATTTAGGCACCACCAGTCAGGTCACGTTTAATGGCGCCCCAGCGCTCATTAACCAAGTCACGGACACTCAAGTGATTGTTACGACCGCCGCCCATGCGGCTGGCGTGGTGGCCGTCGTGTTAACCACGTCTGCTGGTCAAGTCACCAAAGCGAATGCCTTTACCTATGTGGTGCCACCCCCAACGCTGACAAGCCTTACACCCACCACGGGACCCGTAGCCGGCGGCCAAACAGTCACGTTGACCGGTACTAACTTAACCGGTACCACCAACGTGACCTTTGGCGGTGTACCTGCCACGGGTATCTCGGTGGTCAATGATTCCACGGTGACGGTGGTCACGCCGGCAGGTCTTGCCGGGCCTGTGGATGTCACGGTGACGACCACCGGCGGCAGTGCCACGCTTGCCGGCGGGTATGCCTATCTCGCGGCCCCGACGATTACTACCCTTAATCCTAGTGCAGGCCCCGTAGCGGGCGGGCAAGCCGTCACCCTAACCGGTGCGAATTTATCGGGCACCACGAGTGTCACGTTTGGTGGCACACCCGTCACCAGTGTGACGGTCGTTAATGACGCGACCCTCCTCGTCGTCACCCCCGCAGGGCCTGTTGGGCCTGTGGGGGTGACGGTCACCACAACCAGTGGTAGTGCAACGCTTTCGAGCGGGTATACCTATGTGGCAGCGCCTACTATCACCACAATTAATCCAACGTCAGGGTCGACGACGGGCGGGCAGACCGTGACCATTACCGGTACAAATTTAACCGGCACGACCAGTGTGACCTTTGGCAGCACGCCAGCTACGGGTGTTACGGTCGTCAATGATGCCACGGTGACGGTGGTCACGCCCGCAGGCCTTGCTGGCCCCGTGGATGTCACCTTAACCGCCACCGGCGGTAGTGTGACCGTGCCGGGTGGGCATGTCTATGTAACGACGCCAACCATTACTTTAATTAATCCGAATGCCGGCCCTGTGACCGGCGGCCAGACGGTGACCATTACGGGTGCGAATTTAACCGGAACCAACAGTGTCACCTTTGGTGGCACACCGGCTACGGGGGTGACGGTGGTCAATGATTCCACAGTCACCGTGGTGACGCCTGCTGGTATTGCAGGGCCTGTTGATGTGACGGTGACTACTGTGGGTGGCAGTGTCACGATACCTGGCGGGTATACGTATGTGACCGCGCCCACCATCACCACCATTAATCCAACAGCAGGACCTGCAGCAGGTGGCCAGACGGTGACGATTACGGGTACGAATTTAACCGGAACCAACAGTGTCACCTTTGATGGCACACCGGCTACGGGGGTGACGGTGGTCAATGATTCCACAGTCACCGTGGTGACGCCTGCCGGTATTGCTGGGCCTGTTGATGTGATGGTGACTACCGTGGGTGGCAGTGAGACAGTGCCTGGCGGGTATACCTATGTGGCGGCACCCACTATCACTACAGTTAATCCCACCGCAGGGCCTGCAGCGGGTGGCCAGACCGTGACGATTACCGGTACGAATTTAACCGGTACGACCAGTGTGACTTTTGGTGGGGCACCAGCGACCGGCATCACAGTGGTCAATGATTCCACAGTCACCGTGGTGACGCCTGCCGGCACCGCAGGATCTGTGGATGTCACGTTAACTACCGTGGGTGGTAGTGCGACGGCCGCTGGCGCATATACGTATGTGGCCGCGCCAACTATTATCACTATCAATCCAACATCAGGGCCTGAGCTTGGTGGCCAGACCGTGACGATTACTGGTACGAATTTAATCGGCACGACCAATGTTACTTTTGGTGGCACACCAGCCACTGGCGTCACTGTGGTTAATGATTCTACAGTCACGGTAGTTACTCCTGCTGTTCCCGCAGGAGCAGTTGATGTAACACTGACTACCGTAGGTGGCAGTGTCACAGTTCCAGGAGGGTATACTTATTTGCCAACGCCGTTTATCTTAAGCATTAATCCCGATGAGGGGCCCATGGCCGGTGGTCAAACGGTTACCCTGACCGGTACCAATTTAACTGGCACTACGAGCGTCACTTTTGATGGCGTGCCAGGTACCAGTGTTACGGTACTCAATGACTCTACAGTCACTGTAGTAACCCCAGCGGGCACGGCAGGAGCAGTCAATGTCACGGTGACCGCACCTGGTGGCACTTATACCATTCCTCTGGGATATACTTATGTCAATCCTCCTCTTATTAACGGCATTAGCCCAGGTTCAGGGCCGGCAGCTGGCGGTCAGACCGTTACCATTAGTGGTGCGAACTTAACTGGCACTACTAGCGTTACCTTTGATGGAATACCTGCCACAGGGATTACAGTGGTAAATGATTCCTCAGTGACCGTGGTCACCCCTGCTAACACCACAGGTCCTGCCGATGTAGTAGTAACTGCGATTGGTGGCAGCACGACAGTCCCTGGAGGGTATACCTATGTGGTGGCTGTGGGCGACTCTTATTTAGGAGGTATTGTTTATCTAGTTGATGGTGCAGGCACCAGTGGCAGGGTGGTTTCTGCCACTGATTCTAGTTCCTTTGTGTCCTGGAGTAGTAGTTTAAACAATAATGTTAGTACCAGCTTGACTAATGGCGCGCAAAATACCACTAATATCATCAATACCGATCCGGCTTGTACGACAACGCTTAATTGTGCTGCTCGGTACTGCCGACAAGCCGCAGGGTTTGATGCGAATTGGTTTTTGCCAGCACGGGATGAATTTAATGCAATTTATACAAGTGGAATTGTTGGGTTCTCTGTCTTTCCCTATTGGAGTTCGAGTCAGTTCAATATTAGTAATGCCTACCAATTTTCTTTTTCTTCAGGGGGTTCGCTCCCTAACAATAAGACATTTCCTCTTCCTGTGCGGTGTATTCGAACTTTTAGCCCTTAATTTTAACTTTGCTACGGCTGTTTACGAGCTTAGGCTGTAAATGGCCTTATTGCAAGAAGGGATCTTAGCTTAAGGATGCTAGGTAAAGATGAAGAAAAGAAGTCTTATATAATTATTCAATTTATCTACCGGTATTAAAGCAGTTTACTTCAGGTGGTTTTATCCTATACTAAAATAAGAATTCATTTAGCCTAATAACACAGGGATGACTATGACAAAACCAGTTTGGAAGGGATATATTTCATTTGGGTTAGTAGCAATTCCTGTGGATTTATACCCAGTCGAAAAAAAGAATGAGTTACGTTTCCATCTTTTAGATTCCCGTGATCAATCTCGTGTTCACTATGAACGTATTAATGCTGAAACGGGTAAAGAAGTGCCTTGGGATGAGGTGGTTAAAGCGTATGAGTTTCAAAAAGGAAGCTATGTTGTTCTCGATGAGGAAGATTTTAAGCGGGCCGCGCCTGAAGCGTTTAAGTCTATTGATATTGAAGAATTTGTAAATTTAAGTGACGTTAGCTGTCTTTATTTTGATAGACCTTATTACATGGTGCCCGATAGCTCTAATAAAAAAGCGTATGTCTTGTTGCGTGAATCGTTAAAAAAGACCAAGAAAGTGGGTGTTGCTAAAATTGTCATTCGCAACAGAGAGCATTTAACACTAATTCTACCTCATGAAGATGCTTTAATTTTATATGTGATTCGTTACCAGCAAGAAATTCGCAGTCACAGTGAATTTGAATTTCCAGAAGAAAGCCTAAAAGCTTATCATATTAACGATCGCGAAATTAAAATAGCGACCGATTTAATTGACGAAATGAGCGCCAAATGGCAGCCTGAAAAGTATCATGATGAGTATCGTGAAGCGCTGATGAAATGGATTGAAGAAAAGAAACCGACCAAATCAACAAAAAGAAAAGCGCAAAAGCCTACTGAGAAAAATGACGATCTCATTGATTTTATGACGTTACTTAAAAATAGCCTTAAGAATAAGGCTCGTAAATCCTCTGGCAGCCACAGTGATAAAAAATAAGCAATGTCTGTCAAAGCTATCTATTCAACGACAATAGGTGGAAACCGATCAGCGTAGTTTAAGGGTTTTTTTGCCAAGTTAATCGCTAAATTAAGCGCTGTTTTGGTAAAAGCTAAAGCTAATTCATCTTTAGCGTGCGCGGCTGTCGGGCGTCCCTCGTCGCAATGGCTGCGAATACGGTTATCCAGTGGTAATTGGCCTAATAAAGGGATGTTAAATGTCGATGCCAATTTTTTTCCGCCTCCTTCACCAAATAAATTATCTTGATGGCCACAATGGCTACAGGTATGAAAAGACATATTTTCAACTAAGCCTAAAACATCAATGTTTGTTTTAGAAAACATTTGAATGGCTTTTTGCGCATCTAAGGTTGCAACAGCTTGCGGTGTGGTGACGATTACCGCGCCGGTAAGAGGAATTTTTTGCACTAAGCTTAATTGAATATCGCCTGTGCCCGGGGGTAAATCAATCAATAAATAATCCAATTCATCCCATAAAGTAAGATCAAGCATTTGGATTAAGGATTTAGCGAGCATAGGTCCACGCCATATTAATGCTTGCTCATCGCTTGGCATTAGATAACCAATTGACATGGCTTGTATGCCATGTACTTTGACTGGCAAGTAATGCTCTTCACTGACTTCAACAGGCTGATGTTGACCGAGCATTAAGGGAATGCTTGGCCCATAAATATCAGCATCTAAAATGCCGACACGCGCGCCGCAACGTGCCAATGCGGTTGCTAAATTAACAGCCACCGTTGATTTACCAACACCGCCTTTTCCTGAGGCAATGGCTATTGTATTTTTAACACCACGCAATCCCTTACCTGCTAGCTGCGTTCGATGTGCTTTTACAAAAAAGTCTAAATGGGTATCAATTTGTAGCGATGGGTATATTTGTTGCAGCTTTGCTTTAATCATTGGCAAAAAATGTGTGTGTAACGAATTAACAGGAAAGCCTGCCTGTAAATAAACAGTAAGGCGGCTGCCCTCTTTTTCTTCATTAAATTTAAGCCCCATTTCTGCTGCTGTTAAGTGAAGTAGCTCATCTTTTGTCAATTGTAAAACTTCGTCAGCATAGGAGGAAATAGTCATAGATAGCAGGATGGTAGTTTATTTTTAAACTATAATAACTGAATTGACGTATTTGTAAATTAGCCTTTTAATCTAAATGAGCGAAGGATAATGATGAAATTACCAAAAATAAGTCCGATATTAGTTTTTTTTCTTTGGCATACATCCTTGATTGCAGCGCCTGAAAAGCCCATTTGTCCCGACTTACAGAAAACATCAGTAATAGGGCGAGATTTAAAAGATAATTTTGAAAAAAAATTATGCACTAAGCCTATGTCTCCTGCGAAGGCTAAATGGTTAGTAAAAAATAGCCTACCTAACATTATGAATAAAGAATTTTTAGGTGTTGAACCGCCTGCTAACTGGGAAAATTTAGCTAATAATCTGATTGATACTTGTTATACCAAAGGTGACTTATGTAAAAAAGAAATAAAGGAAGACGTAAATAATTGCCTTAAAACAACGATTCCTTTATTGATTGTACAGTTAGGACCTTGGTTTGGTGATAATTGTCAAGAGCTAAATCGCGTGGTTATTCAACAATGGGATACTAAAAAAGAGGTTATAGATAAGCTGATAACAGGTTATTTGCATGTTGATTCTGATAAGGGCCAAACTACTAAAAATAACTAATTAATCGTATTACAACGTAGTTTGATGCAAATCATTAGGATTGATAGCTAAGTTTCATTTCAGTTTATCTGAGTGATCTTGTCTACAGCATAATCAAATTGTGTGTTATTTGTTAATTTTTACTTAATAAAATCCTAGTATAATCCCTTAGGACATAATCAGTAAGTTTTATGTTTTAGTAGGTTTTACATGCAAAGTCGTATATTACAAAAGCGTAGAGTGACAGATAAAGAGCAGGCCCTGCCCACTAGACCCCTTACAACTACTGTAAATCCTTCTGAAGTATCTGCTAACTCTGATAAGCTTAGTGAGCAAGCTGAAAGTACTAAACATTCCTTAAAAAATGAATCTAGTAGCTTAGAAAACAGCAATACTATATCTGTAGATAATACTTCAGTGCTTAAAGACTCTCAAGAAACAGAACCAGAACAGGTTATATCAACACAAGTCCTTGACAATTTATTAGCAGCAGACAAGATACATCAAAAATCCACTTTCACATCGCACAGGTATTTAATACTCAGTGAAGCAGGTTATGTACTTGCAGTAGGATTGAATTCATTAGCTGACCGGTCAGCTACGTTTTTATCTTACTCAACTGAGAAAACCATTCCTAATGAAAAAAATTATACGCACGCTTATGTGGTGTTTAATGGTAAAGATATAAAAACAGAACAGCCAATACAATTAGTAATTATGCGGCCCTTTGCACAGGCAGAAACTTGGCATACTAGATTCAAGCAATGGGTAACAACAAATACGATACGAAAATATTTTCAAGAGAAAAATATTGAGCTTGATTTGAAGGATTACTGCTTTAGTGGTGAATGTAAATCACTATTAACAATCGAACAAGTGTTGCAAATGATAGATCAACCCTTAGGAAAGGGTATTACTTTTAACACCAAAGGTACGCAAACAAATGCCTTTAAGCCCATTGCTAAGCTAAAAGAACTTACTAATTCAGATGAAATAAAGCTAAGAGAGCTAGTTCAAAGGTGGCATGGAGGAGAAAAACCGTCACTGCCTAGAATACTTACCTACATACCTAAGCGTAATTTTGATTTAGATAAGGAAGAGTGGGATTTAGGCTTAAAACTTAATAGTCCTCAATATCGGAGAAAAGATAGCTTTTTCTCCTCAGGCGAACAAACAACTAAAGTAAAGAATGAGCAGGACACTCATGAGCAAGAAGATAAATCAAATGATAATAATGAGTCTCAAGACCAGGATAGAGAATTTAATAGCAATAATTCAAAATTAAGCTAACTATTTTATAATAAAATATAACATGGCTTCACTTTTCATGAACTACTTGTTTTGGCTATAATTTATTCAATATTGTTAATTTTTACTTAATAAATTCCTAGTATAATACATAGAAGCTAATGACTTATTTTCTGTAGATTTTGGTATGAAAAGCAGTGAACTAAAGCGTAAAGTGGATACTAATTCTGAGAACTTTTCTAAATTCGTTAAGCTTGACGAGCAACCTGAACATACAGGCAGTTCCCCAAAAGATGAAGTTATTGACTCAGAAAATAACAATTCTACACCAGATAATATGGTAGTAGAAGGCTTGCAAGAAAATGAGCATACTACAGCAACACAAGCTATTGATTCGTTAATTCAAGAAGGAAAAGTATTTCAATTTGATTTTTTTAAGAATTATCGACTTCTAATTCTCAATGACGAAGGTCATGTACTTACAGTAGGGTTGAATTCAGTAGATAATCTGTCAGATACATTCCTAGCTTACGCACCTGATAAAACAATTCCTAGTGAAAAAATGTATACTCATGCTTATGCTGTATTTAATTGTAAAGATTTAAAAACGAATCAAGATCTACAATTAGTAGTTATGAGGCCTTTTCTACAGTCAGCGACTATGCATAGTACTTTAGAGGAATGGCTATTAATAAAAAGAATAAAAAATTATTTTAATGAACATGGTATTAAGGTTAATCCAGAAATATGTTTTAGTGGGGAATGTAAATCATTATTGTCAAGCGCAGAAGTGTTGCAAATGATTGATCAACCTTTAGGAACGGGTATTACTTTTAACACCAAGGGCACTAAAACAGATAAGTTTAAACCTGTCGCTTTAATGAGAGCTAAAGGACCAAATAAAGACATAAAAGGTGAAGTAAAAATAGAAGAACTCGTTAAGCAATATGAGCTTGAAAAACCATCATCACCTAGAATTCCTACGAATGTACCTAAGTATTGTTATGATCTAGATACGACTTATTGGGATAAAGGCGTAAAACTTGATAGCCCTAGCCGTAGAAGAAAGTTTCGCTTTTTTACCTCCTCAGAAGAACAAATAAATAACGCAAAGAATAAGCAGCCAGCTCAGGAGCAAGACAAATCCCGTGATAATGAGTCGCAAAATCAGGAAGTTAATAACAATAACTCAATCCTAAGCTGAGTTTTTTAAGTGAAGGGTAAGCATTAATTAAGTTTTTGAAATAAAAAATTTATATCAATTCAACCTTAAAAATCAACTGGGTTAAAAACCATCTAAGCTCAAGCAGTGCTTAGGTCATCTACCGTGTGGTTTACAAAAATTCCCGCATTAATTTTGTACTATAATTAAACAAAATTGTGAGTAATCTTCCATTAGAGTACCGCAAATTATGAGAACTAGACATGAAAGTGGTTTAGATGATCTGCTTGCCGATAAAAACCTTAAGAATCCCATTGTTATTATGGGAGGTGGCCCTTCTGGGCTATCTACCGCTTTAGCTGCGCTAAGCAAAGGGTATGATGTTTTACTGGTTACCGAATACCCTTATTCAGTCAGAACCCAAAATGTATTTGTTAAAGATAAAGAAGCGCGCAAAATTTTACTTTCACATGTTGATCCTAATAATGCAGACGATGTCAGATTTAGAGATAAATTTATTAAAAATGATGGCATTTTAGCTATTCAGGAAGTTGAAAATTTTCTATTAAGGAAATTAAAGGAATTTCCGAATAAAACAAATCATTTTATACATCTCGATAGGCGAGTCGCTAAACTCACAGAAATAGACCCATCTTCTAGTACCGTTACCCTAACAGATATTAACCAGAATCAACACACGATTCCTTATCTTCATATTGTTGATGCGACTGGCAATAAAAGAGAAGCTTTTCGGCTTGTGCATTCAAAAACAGCTGATGATATTTCAGAGCCCTTAGTACGTTTGCCGCACGAAGCACAGGGTACGGCAACTTTTCACTTAGACAAAGAAGTGATTGAGAAAAAATACCCAAAACTTCAAAATAAATCTGGCTATACTTACAAGTTAAACTTTAAAGAAGAAGACATCAAAGAACTGCAGCTTAAGTTTGGTTGGAATCATGATAGAGCACCTCAAGTATATATCTTTGCTAATCGTGCGCATACTCGCCTCTATGTAGGCGGAGAGATACCTGGCTTTTACACAAAAATAAGACTATTTGATGAAGCGAATAACCGTGACATAAAAGCAGAAAATGCTCTCCGCCGTGAGCAAATTGAAGCTTGGTGCAAGCATATGGTTTGTAAACGCTTTGCAATAGACCCAAACGATTTATATATTAAAGGAGATGAGGCGCAGCCCGCTGAATTTCAAAAGCAAAAAGAAAAATTTCAAAAGAGACATCATCTAGATGGACCCCTTGCCGAAGAGGCAGCAAAAAAACAACATCAATTAAGTGTAACTGGCTTTGATTTAACCCTTTCTCGCCTTAAGAACCCTGTGCAACGTTTATCTGCTAATAACCAACATTGGTTAGTTGCTGTAGGAGATGCGCTGCAAAGCCCACACTTTCATTTAAGTCATGGAATCAGTGATGGGTTAACAACGGGTCAACAATTCGCCGAATGCCTACCTCCTAGAGACTCAGATAATCTTTTTAATGCAGAGAAATTTGCAGATTATGTTCATGATCTTAGAAATTTACATAAAAGAACGATGACAGGCATGCGTGGCTCCTTTTTCATTCCAGTGCAGGAAAAATACGATTTGGATGATTTAATCATGGAAGGTGCTGATGAAAAAATTGATAAAATTTTAAGTAAAAGCCGCGAAGAAATAAGTGAAGAAGACTTAGAAGTTGTCCAAAATTATAAGGAACAAGTAGTAGCGCGCATGGATAAGAATAATCCGGAGGAAGAAACGAGGCTTATTCATTTGTTGGATAGATGCAGTGACACGATGGAATTTATTCAAAATGCATTGCTTGAAAAGAGCTCGAATAAAGATATAAAAATGTAAGACATTAGAAAATCACGAGTCTTCGTTTGATAGGCATAGCGCAGGCGTTAGTGTCCAATTTAGCCATAATCCTGTTGGTAAATAAAATAGGCCAAGCTTAATTGGGACTTCAATGATTTCTTGCAAGAGCATAGCACTTTTATTTAATTCTTCTTGCGCTAGACGTTGCTCCTCTGCATTGGCTTGTCTTGTTTTAATGTTAATTAACCAGTAAACATCCTTATCATAGAAAGTTCTGTCAATTAATTTTGTTTTAATTAGGCTGTCTTCATAGGTAAGGAGCTCATAGGGACTGCGCTCATCTACATGCGCTTTGCAAAGCCACTTCCCTAAGTCACTAGCAAGCATTGTTGCAATTTGAGTTTGTAATTGATGTAGCATGTGCTGCTGCTCTGCTTTAGTAAAGCCTAATGCTTGTAATTGCCGGTTTATCGTCCCCCAAGGTAGCTCATCTGCCTGGCTTGGGTGATTATTAAAAATCCAATAAAGTAATTCATGAATAATAGGGTCGGCGGGATTTGTTTTATCATTTATTTGGATAGTTAACCGCGAAGTTGTTCCTGGTGTTAAGTCTGCAGGTGGTCTGATATAAAAGTCTACAGGCAAACGCTTTAAGCTAGGAAGCAGCGGTTGTGAATTAAGCGTTTGGGTTGGTAAATCAAGCGTTGTAAATGATTGTGCCTTTAATAGATCGCGCATGGTGTTTGTCGTTATTTTCTGTTGATTATCAAAAAGGTACAATCTTTTTTTGGCACGGGTGACCGCAACATAAAGTAACCGCTGTTGTTCATAACTCTCTTTTTCTAGATCAATCTCAGCTAAGTAATCATATAAGGGGCAATGCTTTTGCTGTGCGGCACGAACGGGCGACATGAGCAATAAGTCGTCTTGCGTTTGCCTGGGTAACTTTAACCAACGCAGAAGCGGCTTATCTTGCTGCTGCGCTTTACTTCCTAAGCTGGGTAAAATGACAGCATCAAATTCCAGGCCTTTTGATTTGTGAATGGTCATGATATGTAGGCGTGATGCTGAAACTTGTTGCGAATAAAGGCGCTTAAATTCTAATTCTAATTGTTTGATATCACTAATTTGACCATCCTTAGTAAACCGATTTAGCAGGCTCCAAAATTGCTCAATATCGAGTTGCTGGGCATCGTTAAGAAGTAAGTCGCCATGTAATTGCTTCATAATGTCCAGGAGCGAATCAACTAGAGGCTTTTGTTGGCGCTGATTTAAGGCACGCTGCATTACGGTATAAAGGTAATGCGCCCGAATTAATCCCTCTTCACTTAATTGGGGCAATTTATCTAAATTAGCCAAGGCATAATAAATCGATTTATACTTGTTAAAATTAGCAATGTAGTACAAATCTTTTAAACTAAGCCCACACCAAGGGCTTCTCAAAAGGGCTAACCACGCGAGGCGATTAGCAGGCATCAGCAATGCTTTCGTTAGAGACCAAATATCGACTAAATGCGCTAAACTTGATAGCTTTTCAATGTCAATGCCTTGAAAGGGAATCTTAGCTCGCCGCAGTATTGAAACAATGTCTGTTAAATGAGTACGTGAGCGCACGAGTATGGCAATTTTATCCTGCGGGTATTTTTCTAATTCTTGTTTAATTAAATTAACAACAGCACTCGCTTCCTCTAATTTATCATTAACTTGTTGCGCCTTAATCCAGCTCGCTGTTGTCTCCGTTAAAACATGAGTAGAAGCATGAAAAGAAATAGCGCCTGTTTCAATATCATCCTGTTTGGGGAAAATAGTTTTAAAGTGTTCATTGACCCAATCGACAATCATTTTAGTCGAACGAAAATTAGAGCAAAGCTCGAGTGGGATTAAGTTAAGATGTCCTAAACCATGTTGCCTTGCTTTAATAAAAAGCCCTACTTCTGCCTGCCTAAAGCGATAAATAGATTGCATAGGATCGCCCACAATAAAAAGCGTTTTCCCATCATTAGGGCTCCAGCCTTGAGTGAGTTTTTTTAAGAGCTGAAATTGTTGAATGGAAGTATCTTGAAACTCATCAATTAATAAATGGCAAATAGCATGATCGAGGTAAAGCGCTAAATCAGTTGGGTATAAATCATCACCTAATGCTAACAAAGCTTGTTGCGAAATAGCGGTAAAATCGACTTGGTTTTTAATGCTAAATGTAATATGCAAATGAGCAGCTAATAAGGGAAGTAGGGTTAAGAGCGCTTGTAATACTTCCCATTGCTCAGCATTATAATGTGGCGGTGGTAGGTTTTTTAAACGAATTAATGCTTTTAAAAAATCAGGCATCTGGCCTAATTTATATAAAATATCTTTACTTCTAACTTTTAAATCGTCATACACTTCTTTGGCACAGCAATCGCGTTTTAATCCGACATGATGATCAAAACTTTTACGTAATTTATCATCCTTAGTTAACAGTAACATGGCTAGGCAGGTTGCTATTTCCTTATTAAATTGCTTTACTGAGTTCCAGGTGCGAAGAGGTTGTCGAGTAATGTTTGCCTCTATGTTAAGCGATGCAAACTGACTACATAATTGACGTAATTCGTCACACTCGGTTAAAGGAAAGCTTTTAAGAAAACGTTCTAATTCGTGCTGTTCAATCAGATAGAGAGCTTGCTCAAATGTTTCTTTTGTTTGTTCATGGGCAGCATAGAGAGCGGGTAACCATTGCTCGCGCGTTTTAAGTAAATCACTTAATAATAAGATGAGCTTGTCTTGGCGATTATCAAGATGATGGAGTAATACCTGTAGGGGATAATGCAGAGCCTCTTTATCTAATACATCGTTTAACCATTCTCGTATCGCATGTTGGTAAAGGCCCTGTGGATCATCGCTTACTTTAGCATAGGGGATTTGCTCATCATCTAAGAAAATTGCCTGGCTAATTGTTTGACACAGCGCATCAATCGTCATGATTTTTAAGGAGCCTGGCTGCTTAAGCAGTTGCCAATTAAGTTTTTGACTTTGCTTTAAAGCGTCTTGGGCGTAGCGCTTTGTAAGTTGCTGATGTGGCGTCGTTGCTTCTAGACCATCTGCCGCCCGTTGTAATGCCGTGATGATACGTTCTCGCATTTCACTGGCTGCTTTGCGGGTAAATGTTAAGGCAACAATTTGTTCAGGCGAAGTAACCGTACTCAGTAATCTTAAAAAACGCTGCGTTAACAGCTCTGTTTTACCAGAGCCAGCTGGAGCTTGGACAATGAAAGAGCGGCTTGGATCAGTTGCCTGTTCACGTTGCTTGTGGTCTTTAAGCATTTTAATCTACTACAATTTCTTGTGCTGGAGGCCGTAGATTATAATTAGAACTCATGCAATAGCCATAAGCGCCCGCATTGGCAATTAGAATGATGTCGTTCTCAAAGGTTCTTGGGAAAAGGCGATCATAACCTAAGGTATCAGATGATTCGCAAATAGGACCAACAACATGTGAAAAATCTGTTTTCTCGTCATTTAGACGGGTTAAATTAACAATTTCATGATAAGCGCCATATAAAGCAGGGCGAATTAAAGAATTCATACCTGTTTCAATCCCAATAAAACGTACTTTACCTTTTTCTTTACATTGCGTTACTTTCGCTAAAATAACACCGCTATCGGACACAAAATAGCGTCCTGGCTCTAGCCAGAAAGACAGATGAGCAAAGCGAGTTTTAACGGCTAATAGGGCCGCGTCTAAGGCAGATAAATCAAGTGGCTGCTGGCCTGGTTTCTCGACCACACCAAGGCCGCCGCCTAAATTGACAATTTTAACCTCTGGAAATAAGGACAAAAGCATGGTTAGCATTTGCGCTGTGCTTTGCCAAAGCTCGGTGGTTAAAATGCCGCTACCTGAATGAGCGTGCAAACCAATGACCGAAATTTGATGTTGAGCAACAAGCTTTTGGGCTGTTTCTAAATCACTTTGTGGTATGCCAAATTTAGATTCATTGCCAGCCGTGCAGACAAATTTATGATGTCCGGCACCACTGCCTGGATCAACGCGTAAAAAGATAGCGCGATTTTTAAATAATTCTGGCCAATTCTCTAACGGATATAAACTATCAATGGTTAAATAGCAATTAAGAGAAAGTGCAAATTCATACTCATTTTTAGCAGCAAAATTAGGGGTAAAAAAGATGCGTTTAGGATCAATATCTGGGAATAATTTCAATAAAAACTGCAGCTCATTAATTGATACGCATTCAAAGCCTAATCCTTGCTGGTAAAAAGTCTTTAAGACTTCACTATTGGCATTCGCTTTTACTGAATAAAAGAGTTGGTCGAGCGCTGTTAATTGCAGTAATTCATCTGCTCTCTTTACTAGCGTTTCGCGATCATAAACATAGCAGGGGGAATGGGCGTGTGCTAAATCAAGCAACTTATCTCGTTTGGTTTCCCACCAAGGAAGAGGGCGCAGGCCTGGATTACCAAATTCTTCATGCCAACTTTTTGAATAATAAAAGCTTTGCGGGTTACTTTCTATCAATAAATTATGTAATTTCTGGCACAATTTTTCAGCATGAGATTCATCAACGACAAAGGTTAAGTTTAAATCATTTGAGGCAAGGGACATTAAATAAATTTGTTTGGCTTCAAAAACTTCTAGTGTTGGGCCTAATTGTGGCAAAATAGTACGAATATGGTGCCCTACTAAACTAATGGCACTGCAAGGTTCAATCAATTTTGCGCGGCCAAACTGATTTAATTCAGCTAAAAGCGCTTCTAAAGCGCGTCTTTCATGCAGTTTTGCATTCGTATCAAGTGATAAGGTGACATTAAATTCAGAAGAAGATAATAAGTCCACAGAAAAGCCATGACGCTTAAAGGCTGTAAAAACATCAGCGAGAAAGCCGACTTGTTGCCACATATTTAAGGTGTCAATCGATACTAAAATGATGCTATGTTTTATTTGTATTGATTTAATGGGCGGTGCTAACTCATCACTGTCTTTGGTAATGCGTGTACCTGAATGCTCAGGCAACTGCGTGTATTTTACAATCATGGGGATATTGGCTTTGCGTACTGGCGGTAAGCAGTTAGGATGTAGAACCTTAGCACCCATGGATGCAATTTCTTGCGCTTCATCATAATTAAGTTGTTTAAGTAATCGAGCATGGGGAAATTGATAGGGATTGGCTGTATAAATGCCTGGTACATCTGTCCAGATTTCGCAACTTTTAGCACTTAACATGGCAGCAAGCAATCCTGCAGAGGTATCAGAACCGCCGCGGCCTAATAACACAGTATCGCCTTCTGGATTAGCAGCAAAGAAGCCTTGGGTAATAATCGCTTGTGCGCCTGAGCCAACGAATCGCTGCTTAAGGTCTGGGTTAGGTTCACTTGTGCAGCGTGCAGCTAGAAAATTAATGGTATCTCCACCTGCAACTGGCGTTGAGACTAACGCTTCACGCACATCAAACCAAAGGCAGTTTATCCCTTTTTTCTGCAAAAAAGCATGCCCAAGGCGAGTCATCATTAATTCGCCCAAGCTCATTAATTGTGCTCGCGTTTTAGCAGGTGCTTCTTTAAGTAGGGCAATGCCTGTAAGCCATTGATTAATTAAGGTAATTTCTAAATTAATTAAGTCTGGCGAAACACCGAGGCTTTCAGCAAGTTGAAAATAACTTTGAATGATATCGTCTGCAATGACTTGATGTTGATCAAATAAGGCAGCTTCGGTAGCTTTTTCAAGCTTATTTGAAATTTGTGCCATCGCTGAGCAGACAATAATGGGCTGTACGCCGCTTTTAATATGCTGTTGGGTGATTTGTGCAATATTTTCCCAAGTTTGCAAAGTTGAGACACTCGTACCACCAAATTTAGTAACGACTTGTTGCATAAAATTGTCCGCACAAAGAAAGAACACATTAGCATGGAGTTGTTTTTCTGACAAGGTAGACGATAAGAATTAATTGTCATAAAAAAATCATTGTGATTTAAATAATTTCACTTTGATTTTTATATGTAGAATTTACTGATTTTAATAATATTTTTTTAATAGAATCATTTGAAAATCACTTTAATTCATTTATTATTTTTTGCTCTGCGAGTTTTAGGATGCATTTTATAATGTAAGGAGTTAGGTGTGTTGAGCATGCAAAAACCTATTAAAACAATCCTGAGTGCTGCAATTGTTGCTATTTTAGCTAATAATGCGAATGCTGGAAGCTTTTCTCTCTATACGGAGTCAAGCGCTGTAGCAGTTGGGAATTATGGGGCAGGTATCGCTGCAGAAGCTGCTGACGCAGCTACTGGTTGGTATAATCCTGCTGGTTTATCATTAATTCATGACTTACAAGCTTTAACGGGTGGTGTAGGCATATTCGTTTCCTCAAAAATTACGGGTACCAGTAATTTCTTCACGTCATCTGTTCCGGTGCCGGCGTTAAGAAATTATACACAAACCTTTCATGACTTAAATGGAGGGGATGATGGCTTTGTGCCATTTTTCCATGCGGCAATTCCTTTAGGTGAAAATGTCACGGCTGGTTTGACTATGAATGGGCCTTTTGGTTTAGCAACCAATTGGAGCAGAACAAGCCCTGTTCGCTATCAGGCAACTTACAGTGAATTAATCTCTACCAATATTGCACCAGAGATTGGCGGTAGGATAACTGAAAACCTAGCGCTTGGTTTGGGTATTGACCTGCAGTATTCGCGCGTAAAACTTAATCGCGTTTTAGGCTCACCTGCCTTTGGGCAATTACCAGTGCCTGGCTTAAGCCCCATGATCCTTGATTCATACTCTTATAACAAAGGTGACTCGTTTGGTGTAGGTTTCCATGCAGGCGCCATGTTATTACTTAATGATAACCACTCACGTCTTGGTTTAAATTACCAATCTCGAGTTCATCATAAATTCCATGGTTGGAGTCGCTTAACTGGCCCGTTAGCAAGACAAACGCCAACAGTAACCCCAACCTCTGCAATCGCTGCTAATTTAGCTGGAAGCGATGCGGTATTTTGGAGCAATGATCTGTCGAGTAACAACATTGAGTACCCAGATATTGTTACATTAAGTGGTTACCATGATGTTAATGAATCTTTCGCTTTATTAGGATCGGTTGTTTACACTAATTGGCATGTGTTACGTAGCATTCAATTTAATAAAGTAGCAGGTTTCGCACCAGGCGTTGGCCAAGCAAATTTATTTGCCGAGTCTGTAACCGATTATCGTAATACGTGGCGCGCAGCACTTGGAGCTAATTATCGAGTTAATTCTCAATGGTTAATCCGTGCAGGCGGTGGCTATGATCAAACGCCAACGGTTGATGAGTTTCGTGATATTCGTATACCAGATACCGATCGTTGGGCTTTGTCAGTTGGAGCGCATTACCAATATAATCCGAATATAGGTGTTGATGCAGGTTATACACATCTATTTGGTGCTCACGACGATACTATTAATAGAACAGATGTTGCTGGCGCGGGTAGCACGTATACTGTTAACGCTAGAGCAAAAGGACACGCTGATTTAGTAGCACTACAAGCAGTTTGGACAATGGATAGCGTTGAGCCTGTTCCGACGAAATAATCTACTTGTAGACTCAAGATCAAGTCACAGTATCCATACCCTTAGTGTCACTTCACTGGATACCGCGGTCAAGCCGCGGTATTTCGGTTGTGGTTTATTTCATACTAGATAAACGTAGCCTGTGCAGGCCCATAGAGCCGAAACCCAGGTTTCACTAAGCTCTATCACTGCATCCTCTTTTAAGGCGTAACTGCTAATAAGTGAATGTAGCCTGGGTGCAGGCCCATAGGGCCGTAACCCGGGTTTCACGTTATTTCACCCAGGCTACATCGCATATAGTATCGCCACAGGGAAAATAGGCTATTTACCTAAGAGAGTGCTTTAGGCTGTAACTGCTAATAAACGAGCAATGTCTTTAGCAAAGTAAGAAATAATAAGATCAGCGCCGGCGCGTTTAATTGCTAATAGGCTTTCTATCATAGCTTGTTCTTCATGTATTAAACCTTGACGTGCGGCATACTTTAACATGGCATATTCGCCACTAACCTGATAGGCACATAAGGGCACTTCAGGAAAGTGAGTTTTCAATTTGTAAATAATGTCTAAATAATTCATTGCGGGCTTAACCATCAGCAAATCTGCGCCTTCTTCTAAATCTAGTGCCGCTTCTCTTAATGCCTCACTGCTATTGGCTGGATTCATTTGATAAGTTTTTCGGTCACCAAATTGTGGTGCGCCTTGCGCTGCCTCGCGAAACGGTCCATAAAAGCTAGAACAATATTTAACAGCGTAGCTTAAAATAGCAGTTTGCTGGTAACCTCTGGCATCTAACGCTTGGCGAATAGCCCCCACCATGCCGTCTGTCATGCTGCTAGGCGCGACCCAATCAGCGCCGGCTTGTGCATGGCTTACCGCTTGCTGCCCTAGTAACTCAAGGGTTGCATCGTTATCAATAAAATCGCCTTGCAAAATGCCACAATGCCCATGATTGGTGTACTCACAGAAGCAAACATCAGTAATAATAACTAGCGCTGGATTATTTTCACGAATAATTTTAATGGCTTGCTGAATGATGCCAGTTTGTTGTAATGATGCACTACCGTTAGCATCTTTGTGATTAGGAATACCAAATAATAAAACAGCAGCAATATTAAGCTTAGAAATCTCCTCAACTTCTTGTGCTAACGCTCTGAGAGGTAAGCGAAACTGGCCTGGCATGCTGGTAATTTCGACTTTAGTGTTGATGGTTTCATCAATAAAAAGAGGGGCAATAAGCTGCTGCGGGTGTAGGCGTGTCTCCTGAATTAAAGCGCGCATTAAAGGCGTGCGTCGCAATCTTTTTAAACGTAGCGGTAATTCATACTGAGTCATACAACTTATTCCTTTTGATGGGTATAAAATAAATCAATACCACTGCCTGATGTGCTAGCATTAACCTGCACACTAAAAAATTTATTTAGTAAGTATTTTAACGTGAGAACGTTCGTGTCTGTTTTTGATGATAGACCTACGTTATAACTTAAATACAATCGTTTTGATAATGATTTACCCAAGACTAAGGTTGTATTATCCGTGCTCTGATTAGTTTTTTGATCATACTGAATGTTATTTTCTAAATTAAAATCAATGCCTAAGCTTTGTTTTAATTGTGACAGTAACTGTGGGCCACTGTGGCTTGAATCTAGATTTAGAGCAGACACAGCTGCCAGTAATAATTGGGCGCCCGATTTGTCAGCTTGGTTCGCTGGCCTACCAAGTAACAGCATCGATAAAATGTCTGCTTGGGATAACGTAGCGGGTACAGAAAATAACTCTACTTTAGGGTTATTTAGTCGACCGGATACAGCAATACCAACAGTTGTCTTTTTACCAAAATCAAGCGTTTGTAGGTTAGCTGAGTTAAAATCAAACCAGCTATTTGAGCCTGACATTGTATTGGCCGTATTATTAAATTTTCTAATCGCTCGCACCTGAATAGCGGGATTGTCAATTAATCCACCGGTAAATAATAATTGCCCCTTTTCAATGGTTAAATCCTGTCCGTAAGCTTGGTACTTGCCTTCTTTTACATTAAGTTCACCTGTGGCTGTAAGTGGCCCTGGGGGAATTTGGCGCAAATTAATCGCGCCAATTAAATAGCCTTGCAACCCTTTGACAGCGAGCATGACCTGATCACCCATTTCTACCTTGATATCGGTATCTATGTTGAAAGGGTTGGTAGATTCTTTCTTGTCTACAAAGACTGCATCATCCGTTAAGCTGACTGAGTTTGAAAAAGTTTGTGGTTTAATGGTTGCTTTAGGAACAAGAATCCGTCCTCGCATTTTTAAATCAGATGGCGTGAAATCAAAAGATAAATCAGGAGACACATCAATTAAATATTCCTTGCTTGCAATGAAAGGAATTTGTTCGCCTTTTAAATGAATCATCCCTTTAATGGTAGGTGCAAACTCACCATTACCGCTAATATTTAATGGGCTGCCATGAGAAAAAATTTCTCCCTTTGCTTGCCATTTTTTATTACTACTTTGTAGCGTTATTTCAATAGGATTTAAATCAATGCCCATGCTGGGTACAGCGACGCCTGCTTTAGTTAACTGAACTTCGCCATCAATTACAGGCCTGCCTATAGTGCCAGCTACTTTTAAATTAGCCCCTAACTGCCCTTGTAGATTATTAATTATCGGGGTTAAGTCGTTTAAAAAAGCCAAAGAATTTATTAACAGCTTTATGTTTGCGTCTATTTTTTGTTGCTTGAGATTGCCTTTAAAATAATTAAAATGCGGTAAATTAAGAGTCAAAAATAATTTTTTGGCTTGATCTAAGCTTAGATTACCTGTTGCTTGCAATTGTTTATCATCAAGCATCGCCGTTATATTTCCACCTTCAAAAGTAAGCTTAGACAGTTCAGGATTTTTAAATTGGCCCCTACCTATGGTGAGATGTAGATCTCCTTTTTGTTCTTCTAATAAATCAGCTTTTGCTGTAATAGTTGTATCTAGGCCTGTTAATGATGAGTGTAATAAAGCAGGTTGTGGTATAGAGGCAGATAGGTGCCAAGGAAATAGCGCTTTGCCATTAATCTCGATTTGGTTAGGACCTAAATTAGCGATAGCATGTAGCGTTTGCTTATTATAACGAATGGTCATATTGATAGGATGTTCATTATAACGACCAGTAAGCTGACTAAATAAAGAAAGATTCGCAAGCGATTCACCAGAGAATTGATTTTCAGTTTGTAGTTGCTTAATGGGTAATTGGAGTTGTTCATCCGCATCGGTAAGTTGGGCTTTAAAATTGCCTTTTAATTTGGGAATGTGGTTATCATCATACGATAAATTTAAATTTACATTACCTGCTTTAGATGAAAGCACCGCATTTGCCTGTCCGCCTAAAGCATTCGTGTAAGCATGCACCTGTAGATTTGAGGCAAGCGGCTCATTAATCTTGCTATCTAAGGTGATTGTTAAATCAGGTAAAGTGCCCTTAATTTTTAACTGACCTTTTTCACTGCTAAACCGATAGTCATTGTTAATAGGCCATTGTAAGTTATCCCAACTGCCTACGAGCTGCACCTGTGATCCATTAATTAAATCACCTGTGATGACTAAAGGCGTGGGGGCGGTTAATTCACCTGTGAGATAATAATGAAAGAAATTGCCCGTTAAATTAACATGTCCTTGTACTTTCGCTTGACCTTGGTCTACTTGTTGTGGTGCGCTTACTTGTAGGGAGGCGGTTACAGGATAAGGCATAACTGGTTTAAGAACGGCCTTACTTTGCAATGTGTGCTCTTTAAAAGTGAGCGATAAATCCTCAAATTGCCATTGTTGATTAGTTAGATTTGCCTGGACATGAATATTGTTTAGTTCATTAATTGAGTCATCTTGCTTAATAATGAATTTATCTATTTTGGCCTGACGAATGGTTAAGTTAATAGGCAAATTAGGTAGAGTAAATTGTTGTACAGGTGTTGTTGATGCTGGTTTTTCTTGTTTTGTTGAAGTAAGTATGAGACTTGCGTCATCTGCCTGTAGATTATCAATGGTTAATTGCCGATTGAATAAATCAAGCAAACGCCAGCTTAAGTTGAGGTTATTAATTTTTGCAGTGATATTATCATCTGTATAGACAGCTTGTTTAATGATGACATGATCAAAAAGGCGACCTTCAGCGGAATGAATGATTAGTTTGCCAGGCATAAATTGTTCGGCAAGTTTTAATGAAGCCTTTAAACCAGGCGTGGTTCCTAATAAAAAAATAGCAGTGCTTAATAAGAGCAAAATAAGAATGAGCACGCCATATAAAAGTTTTTTTATTACTGAATAATAAATACGCATTATAAATCAGGTCCTATATTAATGACTAATTTAGGTTTTTTACCTTCAGTCCGTCTAAAATCTGACTCAATTGCTTGTGCAAGACCTATTTTTATAGGTCCAACGGGTGATACCCACATTAAACCAAGGCCTATATCTTGTTTTGTATTTTTAAAGGTCGGTTTATAGACATCGCCTATATCAAAAAAGCCAACTAAATACCAATCTTTGAACGTTTCTTTCTGAACTTCAATTCCACCATAGGTGACAATTTTACCAGGAGGTAATGTCTTATAATTGTAACCTTTTAAATTATCAGAGCCCCCTAATAAAACTGCTAAGGATACAGGTAGCTCGTTAATATCGTTAATCTCGGTAATGCCTTGGATAGTATGAAAAAACAAACGTGTCCTTATCGGTTCTAACATATAAGCAGCTCTAGCATCTAGAATTGCTTGCGCGAAGTTAATTTCTGAAAGTAAAGCTCTGGTTGCGCCTGCGCCAGTTAGAGTGAGTTTATAGCCATTAGGTGAGAACAACTGATCTGACTTATTAAGCCAAGTAAAAGAAGCCCTAGGAAATAGGACAGTTTTTTCAAATTTAGGTTTATCATTATAATTAAAGCGCTCATAAAGGCCATTTAAAGATAATAACCGTTGATAGGATGGCAGATTATGGCGCTGCGCTAACGTAAGTAATAATGAATTACTGTAACCGGCGTTGTAATTTAAATTAGAAAAACTGCCTACTGCTTCATATTGATCCGTAATAGGGTTATGACCTGGAATAATGTATTGGGCTTGTAAGGTGTTTTCATTAAATGAGCCTAAAGCAATCGCATTGAATTTATGGCCGGCGCGATTAACAGGAACCACATGCGCGCCAGCTCGGGCACGAATTCCTGTGTCTGTGCCAAAACCTAAGCCTAGCGAATAATTAATGCGCCCAGCACGCTGTAGATGGACATCAATAGGTATAATGCTTGAATTTTCCTGTTGTTGTGGTTGAACAGAGACGCTTTTAAAATAACCGCTGCCACTTAAATAATTATTAAATTCTAAAACTTTATCGGCAGAATAGGGCTGGCCTGGTTTAAAGGGTACAAAACGATGTAACAAGTCCGGTGAAATATAGGTAGGATCAAACTGCACTTGACCAAAATAATATTGCGGGCCTGTATTAAAATTGAGGACGATGCTTGCTGTATAAGCATTCCTATCAATTAATACCTCAGATTTTTCAAATGAAGCACGTAAATAACCTTCATGCTCAGCCGCACTCATTAAATTTTGTTTTGCTTTCTCATAATTGGTGCTATTAAAGGGTTTTCCTTGTTTAATAGGTAATTCTTGCAGTGCATTAATAATGCTTGGGTTATTTTTGCCCTCACCTGCTACGCTGACTGATAGTTTATTAATCATTAAGCGCGGGCCAGGATTAATATTAAAAATAAGTTTATTAGGGCGGTAAGCAATCTGAATAGTTGGTTTTAAAAAACCATAAGGTGCCATGGCTTTTTCAACCTGTGATTTTAACTCTTCTTCTGATTCTTCCCCAAGTGGCTTACTTTGCGCAAACTCATCTAATCTTTCTTTAATATTGGTAAGTAGTTTTCCACGCACACCATTAACTTGAATGCTCTTAATAGTTTCAGCAGCTATAAATAGTGGCAAGCATAAGATAATCACTAGTAAGCGGGTTATTTTATTCATACTTCACTCTCAACCATGCTGTTTGCGATTAACCACCTCCGTAAGCCGCACGTCCCTCGTACGTCCTATTAGGTTAAAACACAGTTAACAAAACCTTTAACACGTTTTACAGTCCGCTTCGGATTTTAATTGATATAATAGATCCAAGGCACTGCGCGGTGTTAAATTATCAATATCGATATGAGCTAATAGCTTAAGAAGTTTAGCTTCTTGACCAGCTATCTTCTCTGGGAGCATAACTTTAGGCGCTGGCTCTTTAATCGACGGTACATTTTGTAAGTATTCGTTAGCAAGCGCAAGTACATTGGCTGGAATTCCTGCAAGTTGTGCAACTTCTAATCCATAACTTCGACTAGCGTGACCTTCTTCAAGTCGATATAAGAAAATTATCTTATCTTGAGTTAGTTCAGCTTGCAAATGTACATTTTTAATGCATTTAAATTGCTGCGGCAATTGTGTTAATTCAAAATAATGTGTGGAAAAAAGCGTATAGGCTTTTACAGTGTTCGCCAGATAAGCACAAGTAGCGTAAGCGAGTGCCATGCCATCATAAGTACTCGTACCTCGGCCGATTTCGTCAATCAAGATTAAGCTCTTTGCCGTAGCTTGGCGAAGGATATGTGCTGTTTCAGTCATCTCAACCATGAATGTAGAGCGGCCAGAGGCTAAATCATCACTTGCACCAATACGAGTGAAGATCTTATCAATATGACCGATGGTGGCTGCTTTAGCTGGTACAAAGCTACCAAGGTGAGCTAATAAGACAATTAAGGCATTTTGACGCATGAAAGTAGATTTACCACCCATATTAGGGCCGGTGATTAATAGCATATTTTGCTTAGGCTCAAGAGCCAAGCAATTAGCGATAAATTGTTCTTTAAGAAGTGGCTCAATGACCGGATGACGCCCTTGCTCAATATCAATGATGTCTTCGTTTACAATGGTTGGCCTGCACCAATGTAGACTGTGCGCTCGTTCAGCGAAATTGGCTAAGACATCAAGTTTGGCACAAGCATCAGCAATTTCTTTTAAAGCTTGAATGTATTGAATTAATTCTGTTAATAAATTTTCATAAAGCCATTTTTCCCGGGCAAGTGCTTTAGACTGAGCAGACAAGACCTTTTCTTCAAATACTTTTAGTTCAGGCGTAATATAGCGCTCAACATTTTTAAGCGTTTGTTTGCGCTGATAATTTGCAGGCGCTTTATCAGCCTGTCCCCGGGCTAATTCAATATAATACCCTTGAACACGATTAAACCCGACCTTTAAAGAAGCAATGCCCGTGCGTTGTCTTTCTTGATTTTCTAACTCTAAAACCTTTTCATTAGCATGCGTACTTAAGGCACGTAACTCATCTAGTTCTTCATCAAAGCCTAAGGCAATTACACCACCTTCACGAATAAGCACGGGCGGATTGTCAACGATTGCTTTGGTTAAAAGCGCGAGTAACTCGGGTTGGGGAATGAGAGATTGACGTTGTTTGATGATTAAATCTGCTTGATTAGGCTTTAACATGTCGATTAAAGCGGGTAATAAAGCCAATGTCTGACGTAAATTAATTAAATCACGTGGTCTTGCTGAGCGCAGAGCAATTCGGGATAGTATTCGCTCAATATCACATACTTCACTTAAGAGTGTCTGTAAGTGTATGTCTTGTCGAGCTACTAATAATTCATTAACAGCATCTAGGCGTTGATGAATTAGAGCACGCTGACATAAAGGCCGGCCTAGCCAGCGTTTTAATAACCGGCTTCCCATAGGATTAACGGTGTGATCAAGCACCGAAAGTAATGAATTGGTGCGCTCACCCTGGTAGTTTTCAAAAATTTCTAAATGCTTTTGAGTAGAGGCATCTAATTGTAAGTAATCATCATCTTTTTCCAGCGTTAACTGTTTTAAATGCGGAAGGCTTTGACGTTGCGTTGCTTGTAGATAAAATAATAAACAACCTGCTGCTGGAAAGGCATCCGTATAATCGGGTTCGCCAAGTCCTTGCAAATTAGCTACTGCAAATTGCTCACACAATAATTGTTTCGCACGCTGTAAGTCGAATTCCCAACCAGGCCGCATCTTTAATACAGTACTGCTAGGATAGTTAGTAAGGGTTGTGTTTTCTGCAATAAGAATTTCTGCAGGCTTTAAGCGATTAATAGTCGCTTGTAGTTGATTTTCATCACTTACTTGCGAAAGGTAAAATCGCCCACCACTTAAATCTACCCAGGCAAGACCAAATTGCTCTTTGCGATAACGATGAATAGCAAGTAATAAATTATCACACCGCGAATCTAAAAGAGCCTCATCAGTCACCGTACCTGGGGTAATAATCCGAGTAATTTGCCGCTCAACAGGGCCTTTGCTGGTAGCAGGATCACCCGTTTGTTCACAAATTGCAACGGATTCCCCTTTTTTAATTAATCTTGCTAGATAATTTTCAACCGCATGATAAGGAACGCCTGCCATCGGGATTGGTTTGCCCGCTGTTTGACCTCGATGGGTCAACGTTAAATCGAGTAGGCGAGCCCCTTTTTTAGCATCTTCAAAGAATAATTCGTAGAAATCACCCATCCGATAAAATAAAAGCATATCTGGGTATTCGGCTTTGATGCGTAGGTACTGTTGCATCATGGGTGTATGGCTAGAAAACATAACAACTCATTGATATAAATTTGCTCATTTTAACAAACTCTGCAAAAGAGAGTAAGTGCAGCTATAATAATAACGATGTTTTTTAACTTAAGTCCTTCACTTAAGACAAATTTTTGTTAGACTAGTAAACGGCATTAAATCGAATATCAATTATGGAGAATATTATGAAACGTTTAGCCCTGCTGGTAGCTTCTGCTTCTATGGCTTTGTTATTAACTGCTTGTGGTGATAACGCTGGCGGCAATAATAAAACGGGTACTACTGATACAACAACACAATCACAAGGTAATTTAAACAACGCTAACAAAGATGTGAATGCTGAGTTATCAAGTGATGCTAATGCAAACAAAGCAAATACTCAATCTCAAGATGCAAATACTAACACTAACCCATAAGAAATTATCAAGATTAAGGTAAGTTGGGTTTAATAGTTTTAAAGAATTGCGCTAAGCGATTCTGTTAGCAAGGCCCCCATTTTAAATGGGGGAATTGTTTTTTTAAACTCATACGGATAGTTAATGTCTATTTATGCTAGCTAATCAACTAAGGATGTTTTACTTATTAACCTGCCTTCCATGTATTTAAATTTAAAATGAATGATTTAAAAACCCTGTTATCAGAACTGACTCATAAATTACAAGCAAAGCATATGACCATTGTTACTGCTGAGTCTTGTACTGGCGGGCTTGTCGCGAGCTTCTTAACAGAGCAGCCAGGAAGCTCAGCTTGGTTTGAACGTGGGTTTGTCACTTATAGTAATTTAGCGAAGCATGAAATGCTTGGTGTGGATTTAAATTTAATAAAGGCGCATGGGGCAGTCAGTAGAATCGTTGCTGAAGCAATGGTTGAAGGCGCTTTAGAGCATAGTGCAGCCGATGTCGCGTTAGCCGTAACAGGCATTGCGGGCCCTACGGGCGGTAGTCTTAAAAAACCGGTAGGCACCGTTTATTTTGCATTTGCTTTACGAAACCAACAACCACGCAGCGAGCACCATTATTTTAGCAGTAAAGGACGAGAAGACATTCGCCTGCTTTCTTGTCGCCAGGCTTTTTTAGGTGTACTTGCTTTATTAGCTAATTAGGTAATTTAAGAATACCTTTACCAATCAACCACTTCTAAGGCTTCATTATTTTCTAGTCAAAATGACCATTTTAATTGTCTTAATAATCTATCAAATGGTTAATAATTGTTTGCTGCAGGCTAGTATCTATGGGATAATTTACCCCGTTAGTAGACTATAGTGGATAATATAATGGAAACGAATAAACAAAAAGCATTAGGTGCTGCTCTCGCACAAATTGAACGACAATTTGGTAAAGGTTCGGTCATGCGGTTAGGTGATGATAGTTTATCAAATCGCGACATTGAAGCCATTTCAACAGGCTCTTTAGGCCTTGATATTGCCTTAGGCATTGGTGGCCTACCAAAGGGACGTATCGTAGAAATTTATGGCCCTGAGTCCTCAGGTAAAACAACCCTAACGTTACAAGTTATTGCAGAATGCCAAAAAGCTGGCGGCACAGCTGCCTTTATCGATGCTGAACATGCACTAGATCCTAGTTATGCGGCTAAGTTAGGTGTGAATGTTGATGATTTATTAATCTCTCAGCCTGACACAGGTGAGCAAGCGTTAGAAATTACTGACATGCTAGTTCGCTCTGCTGCTGTAGATGTCATTATTATTGACTCGGTTGCAGCGTTAACACCTAAAGCAGAAATTGAGGGTGAAATGGGTGATGCGCATGTCGGATTACAAGCGCGATTAATGTCGCAAGCATTACGTAAACTAACAGCAAATATTAAACGTTCTAATACCTTGGTTGTTTTTATTAACCAAATTCGTATGAAAATTGGTGTAATGTTTGGTAATCCTGAGACCACAACAGGTGGTAATGCCTTAAAATTCTATGCATCTGTCCGTTTGGATATACGACGTGTTGGCTCAATTAAAAAAGCCGAAGAAATATTAGGTAATGAAACACGCGTAAAAGTTGTTAAAAACAAAGTTGCGCCGCCCTTTAAGACAGTTGATTTCGATATTCTCTATAACGAAGGAATTTCACGAGAGAGTGAAGTAATTAACTTAGGTACGCAACTAGGACTAATTGAAAAATCTGGCGCTTGGTATAGTTATAAACAAGAAAAAATTGGCCAAGGTAAGGAAAATGTACGCATGTACCTTAAGGAAAAACCAGAGGTTGCAGCAGAGCTTGAAAAGTTAATTAGAGCGGAATTACTTAATAAAAAGTCAACGACGGAAGCTCAGGCTGCGGTTCAAGAAGAAGAATTAGAGTCAATGGATGACTAAGGCATTTGATTGCGCCGTGCGTTTACTCGCAAGGCGCGAGCATGGTATGCATGAATTAATAACTAAATTAACCAGCAAAGGCTATCTGCTACAAGAAAGTAAAGAAGCGGTTGATAAGTGCCAAGAACTCGATTTACAAAGTGATAAGCGATTTGCTGAAACCATTTGTTATACCAGATTTCAGCAAGGCTATGGGCCTGTAAGAATCATGCAAGAGCTAAAATCTAACCATATTAACAAAGAAATAGCGGCAGAGGCATTAAACGCCTATCACGGGCAGTGGGAGAAACAAGCTTCTATTGTTTGGCAAAAGAAATTTAAAGGCCTTAAGTCTGCGCTACTTTCTGATTCCCAAAAGCAATTACGCTTTCTCATTTATCGCGGTTTTCCAGCAGAAATTGCTGCAAAAATAGTGCATAATAATAACAAGATTTAGTAGAATTACTTTCCTAAATTAAATTCAGTGAGTTTCTATTACTTAATAGGTATACTGTGACGGGTATTCATGCGTTAGCTTGATAAATACAAGTCGTTAACGTGAGTTCGATCGAAACGACGGTTATCCTTTAAAGTGCAGAATTTAAACTGATATAGATTAAAAAAAGCAGTTCGCTATAAAAAAATCATTACTATAACGAATTGCCACTACCGGCGAGTTGGGTTAAAAATTTACCTAGGCACTAACCATAAAAAATTATCTAAATTTGGTAAAATTAGCTAAGTAAATTAAAGAACAATGGCATCAATTCATACAAAAAAACGCCAACTCAATTATTATGAATTAGCAATGAGTTTGTATTATGAAAAGCTCTGAAATTAGACAAGCATTTTTTGATTTTTTTAAGGAAAAAAATCACCAGTTAGTTGAGTCTAGCTCTCTTATTCCTGCCAATGATCCAACCTTATTATTTACCAACGCAGGTATGGTGCAGTTTAAGGAAATTTTTTTAGGTCTTGAGTCTAAATTCTATACACGAGCTGTTAGCTCCCAGCGCTGTGTGCGTGCGGGTGGCAAGCATAATGACTTGGAAAATGTAGGTTATACAGCAAGGCATCATACTTTCTTTGAAATGCTAGGTAATTTTAGTTTTGGTGATTATTTTAAACGAGAAGCCATTCAATATGCGTGGGATTTTTTAACTAATATTTTAAAATTACCTGCTGAAAAACTATGGGTTACCGTTTATTTAAATGATGATGAGGCAGCTAATATTTGGCTAAATGAAATAGGTGTATCACCTAATCGCTTCTCACGTTGTGGCGAGAAAGATAATTTTTGGTCAATGGGTGATACCGGACCTTGTGGCCCTTGCACAGAAATTTTTTACGATCATGGACCTGATATTCCAGGTGGCCCACCAGGAAGCCCTGAGGAAGATGGTGATAGATACATTGAAATCTGGAATTTAGTTTTCATGCAATATAACCGTGATAAGGCAGGCGTTTTACATCCACTACCAAAGCCTTCGGTAGATACGGGTATGGGCTTAGAGCGAATCGCGGCTGTGGTTCAAGGCGTGCATAATAATTATGATATCGATAGCTTTCAGCATATTATAAAAGCTATTGTTGCTTTATCACCTTCGATTCAAGCAAATCATCCTTCCTTAAAAGTAATTGCTGATCATATTAGGGCGTGTGCTTTTCTAATTGCTGATGGTGTATTGCCCAGTAATGAGGGTCGCGGTTATGTGTTACGGCGTATTATAAGACGTGCTATACGTCATGGTAATAAGCTTAATTTACCTTCTCCTTTCTTTTATAAATTATTGGCTCCACTAATAGACGTCATGGGAGATGCTTATCCAGAATTAGCAGCTAACCAGACACACATTGAACGCATTCTTGTACAAGAAGAAAACCAATTTACTAAAACATTAGAGCAGGGGTTACGTTTATTGCAAGAACAAATTCAAACCTTAAGCAGTCAACAAATTCCAGGCGACATCGCCTTTAAACTATATGATACCTATGGTTTTCCCTTTGATTTAACCCAAGATATTGCGCGTGAACAGGGTTTAACAGTTGACACAGAAGGCTTTAATGCTTGCATGCAGCAACAGCGAGAGTTATCGCAGTCAGCGAGTCAGTTTACGGCTGATTATTCTAACGTGGCAATTCAACATGAATCCTCTGAATTTCATGGTTATGAACGTGATCACATGGATAGTAAGGTTCTAGCTATTTTGCATGAAGACAAAAAAGTTGACCGATTAACCGAAGGCCAGAAGGGTGCCGTTATTTTAGATAACACACCTTTTTATGCTGAAAGTGGTGGGCAAGTAGGTGATAAGGGTTATTTAACCAATGAGCAGGGACGTTTTAAAGTAAGCGATACCCAGCGACTAGGGCAAGCCATTGTGCATTATGTTGAAGTGTTACAAGGTGAGCTGGCCGTACAACAGGCTGTAGAGGCTCAAGTTGATACAAAACGCCGTGACGCTATTCGTCTAAATCATACCGCAACTCACTTGTTACATGCGGCTCTTAAAACTGTGGCGGGCACGCATGTGCAACAAAAGGGCTCTTTAGTCGATGCTGGTCGAGCTCGTTTTGACTTTTCTCATTTTGAGGCGCTAACTAAAGATCAAATTCAGCAATTAGAAACCATCGTAAACAATAAAATAAGAGAAAACATCGATGTAGCTACTGAGAATATGTCACTTGACGATGCTAAAAAAAGTGGGGCAGTGGCTCTGTTTGGTGAAAAGTATAGTGATGAGGTTCGGGTTTTATCAGTAGGCGATTTTTCTAAAGAATTATGTGGTGGAACGCATGTGAAACGAACTGGCGATATTGGTCTTTTCAAAATCATAGCGGAGTATGGTATTGCAAGTGGAGTCAGACGTATTGAAATAGTGACCGGTGCCTATGCCCTAGAGTGGGTGAATCAGCAGATCGCACAGCTTGAAGAGGTTGCCCAAAAATTTAAAGTAAGTGCTGATAAGGTGTCTGATAAAGTAGGGCAGGTTTTAAATGAGTTTAAATTACAAGAAAAAGAAATAACAAAATTACAAGCGAAGCTTGCAGCTAATCAAGGAAATGAGTTAGCTAAAGACATCGAAAAAATTAATGATGTTAATTTATTAATTAAACAGCTTGATATGGACAACCAAGCGCTGCGTACCACCCTTGATCAGTTAAAGGGTAATATTAATAACGCTGTTATTGTTCTCTATACCATTGATCAAGAAAAAATTAATGTTGTTGCTGGCATAAGTAAAAGCCTATTAAATAGGGCGCCCTCAGCAGTAAGCTTGGTTAAATTGTTATGTGGTAAAGGCGGTGGCCGGGATGATATGGCGCAAGGCGGTGGCTTAGTTCCCGGTGATCTTCAGGCAAAAATCAATGAAATTAAGGTAACTGTTGCAGGGCAGGTGAGTTAAATTAAAGGACTTTAATGAGCTTTATAAGCGAATTTAAACAATTTGCCATGCGTGGCAATGTGGTTGATTTAGCTGTAGCAGTTGTTATTGGTAGTGCATTTAGCAAGATAGTATCGTCTTTAGTAGACGGTATTATCATGCCTTTTCTTGGTTTGTTACTAGGTGGTATTGATATCACCGATAAGGTATTCAAAATAGGTGATGCAGTCATTAAATGGGGGGCTTTTCTGCAGTCTATTTTTGACTTTACCTTAGTTGCTTTTGCAGTTTTTATTGTAATTAGATTCATCAATTTATTACAAAAAAAGCAAGAAGATGAGCCAGTTCATCTTAGTAATCAAGAAAAAATTTTATTAGAGATTAAAGAATTATTAGCTTCTAATCCTTCTAGAAAAGATAATTAAGATTATTTAAAGATGCTGGATGCCTGAGTGAAGCTGCGGTAATTCGTTATTTTAATTGACTTCATATCAGCTACCGAAATACTATGACTTGACCACGGTATCCATTTATTTTTGCTGCAAATTTATCCTAATTTTAAATATTAATGCCGAATTTCTCATGTTTCTTCACTAGTAATGTAGATACTATCTTTAAAATCAAGCTAAACTTTCATTAAAAGGCTAGCTATTTCTAAGGACAGTATTTACGTTTACTGACATCTCCGCGTAGGCGGAGATCCATGCCTAATATTAGCAACATGCCATTACCAGGCTAGATTCCCGTCTACACGGGAATGACAATATTCGGTGTTATTCATATTGCGAGGCCTAGCAAGTAGCCTGGGTGAAACAAAGTGAAACCCGGGTTACGGTCTTGCTGACCTACACCCAGGCTACATCTGAGTCCAACTTACCTTGCTTCTATTCATCTCATCATTTGGGAGAGGTAGAACCTAATCCAGTTTGAGAGCTACTTGTCAAATTTTTATCACTTTCGTTTTCTTTTTGAGAAAATAAGGTTTGAGGATTAGTAGAAACTTTTCCCTCTTTGGGATCTTCTTTTTTAGTACCTTCTCTATAATAATCATCTCGGATTTTTTGATTGTCTATTCTTTCTTGAGCTAATTTCTCTTGTCTACCAGCGTATTGCGGCTCTTGCATCTTTTCTGTCAGGTATTGAATAACTTGATTATACCGATTGATTGCCTGTGATGCTTTGTTAGGATCTAATGTTTTTAGCTTATGGTTAGCTAATTCCAGGGGGGTGAAGTTACTCCCGTTAAGTTTAAAAGGATCAGCGCCGTTATCTAACAAAAGCTTAATGAGTGCTAATTGGTTGACAGGAGAATCATGTAGTACTTGATGTAATGGGTAGTTGGAGGCAGGCCTAGTTGGCGGCAGCGGTGGGGTGATATATGCTTGATTACCTAAATCCTCTAATCGTGTAGCGGATACAGGTAAATTAACATCGGCGCCATATTTTATGAGTAGGTTAATCAACTCAGGGCGAGCAAACGCAATAGCCTGATGAAACGGTGTTAAATTATTAGTATATTCACCTTGATTGCTGATACCTGGGTGTTCTTTTAATATGGTTTCGATTTTAGTTAAAAGTTCTCTTGGTTCCCGTCCTGTGGAGCCTAAGAAAGAGTTTTGTGAGGCCAGATCCCACTGAAACATCGTGTTTATCAATTTCTTATAAGGATCTATCTCCTCAGTAGCTTGCGTTTCGTCTTCTTGCTTTCTCTTCATTACATCGACCTCAATTGTACTGCATTTTATTTGGTTAATAGTAAAATTATAATCTAATTGACTTAATTGCGCACTATATTTAGGGCTGATTTTGAGTAAATAATTTGAATTTTGACCATTATTGTCTATAATAGAGCAATAATTTTTGGCTAGCGGCGTTGTAGCCAGGATGAACGAGGTGAGAACCTGGGTTACGGCCCTATGGGCCTGCACCCAGGCTACATCTAGTTAATCTCTTACTCCGAAATACCGTGGCTTGACCACGGTATCCATTGCGATCTGGCTTACCTGTTTAAGCGTCATTGTCGCAACTACAAATTTTGAGCCCCTACATGCAAAGCGAGTGCATCATTAGGTCGGATCGTCGCTGTAAATTGCCCCTTAACATCGACAGTATACCTATGACCACTACAGCTAGAATCATTTAAGACTTCAGCATGCAGGATATCGCAGTAAACACCAGCGGGAAGAGAGGTTTGGAAGACGCGTTTTAGCTCGGTATTTTCATGATTAATGACCACATATCCCTTATTTCCTCGACCAAAAGCGATAGCTTGATAATCATTTGACCACCAGTTGGTTACAGGTGTGCCCGCGACTGTATTATGAAAATGAACCATATTCGCAATTTGACGGCGTTTATGCTGACAAGTCCATCCGTCTTGAAAACAGCTTACCACCTTACCGCTATTGGGTGGGCCTGTGTTGAAGTCTGAAAATTCATAACCAGAATAAATATTAGGTGCACCATAAGGATGAGCTAACATAAATACATTCGCTAAAATGTAGTTAGGTCCATTTTTATAAGTTAATGTGGAACCATTGCGTTCGGTGTCCCAATTATCCACAAAAGTACGAGCCTTATTACTTGGTAGGTAACCCCAGGCTTCACCAAAATTACTTAAATAACTTAAGCGCTCCTGTTCAAACATTCGTTTAAGATCGCGGCCATAGCGAAATTCATCAATACTACCTAGATCAATATATTCCATTGGCTGAACTGCTTCACCCTCGCCATAGATGACCTCTTGTACCCAAAATACCTTAGGATTACTTAATTTTGCTTTAATGCCTTGTAAATCGTAAGCAGAAATATGTTTGGCAGCATCAATACGAAAACCATCAACACCATAGCTAATTAATTTATTAAAATAGTCTGCAATTTTAGTTTGTACATAGGCGCTTGCGGTATCTAAATCAGCAAGCCCCACTAATTCACAATGTTGCACTTCATAACGATTAGCATAATCATTAATTCCATGGCGACAATTATGAAAATCCTGAGTTTGATAAAGTCCTGGGTAGTCATATTTGCTAAAGGCTGAGCCACCTGTACCAACGCCTGCTGTCATAGACATGTGGTTAATGACAGCATCAACAATAACTTTAACCCCTGCAGCGTGACATTTATTAATCATTGCCTTAAAAGAAGCTTCATCGCCTAAGCGGCCTGCAATTCGATAGCTTACTGGTTGATAAGATGTCCACCACTCATGGCCCTGAATATGCTCTTGCGGCGGTGATATTTCGACGTAACCATACCCTAGGGGCCCTAATGTTGTTGTGCATTCTTTAGCAATTGAATCAAATTTCCATTGAAACAGGGTCACGGTGACATCTTTAGGATTTGAGGTAGCTGCTAAAGTTAATGAATTAAGGCAAAAAGTTAGGAAAATAGAATTAAACAGAATCCCTGTAATAGTTTTGATTTTTTTAAAATGGGTTACCGTAAATCCTTTTAATAGACTAACCATAAGCTGCATCCTTTACATTAAATTTCTTATGTTAGCAAGTTTCTATTAAACCCTAAACTAGTTATTAATTTTTTAAAGTTAATTTAATTTAGTAGAAGTTAGTATTTATAGATGAACAGACTATACTAATTTAAGACATTTGAAAATAAACATGGGGAGAGGCCCTCTTAAAAGGAGCTTTTATGGAAATTAATTACATGGATTTATTAAAGGAACGCTCTACTCCGCTTAATAAACAGTATTTTACCTGGCGTGAAATAGGCGGCATCCTTCCAATCAGCAAGCTTGATGATGATGCATTTACGCGGGTAAGGATTATTTTAATGAATGGTATTGAATTAGATGCATTGCGCCTTAAGCATCTTATTGCACGGTTTAATAAAGACCTGCAATTACCCCTAGCAGAAATCCGTCGAGTAGAGCAGCATCAAGCGACAATGATTAACTGGCTGTTATCAGCTGATCATTCCCCGCTAGAAACAACGATTGCTTATGAACAAGTAGCTATTGAAGTCACAGCAGCAGTCGCTCAAACTGAGCCCGATCCTTATCAAGCACAGACTTATCGGTTTGGCTTATTAGAGGATTTTGATCATCTTTACCGTTATTCGGCCTTATTAGATAGACTAGAAGGAAAGGACGCCAATAATATTTTACAAGGTTATACTGATATTGTTCCCGGACGTCCAACCACGTTTCATCATCGGGCGCCAATTAATGATTTACGTGATTCCTATGATAAAGATAGAGCGGCATTATTGACTAAAATTCATGCAACAATGATTACAGCGGCTGAATATCAAACCCATGATTATTACATGAATATCGGGCCAATTTTTGCTGACCCTATCGCCAGACAGCTTTATGCAGAAATAGCCTCTGTTGAAGAACAGCATGTAACCCAATATGGCTCCTTAATGGATACACGGGAATCTTACATAGAAAAATGGATACTTCATGAAGCGACTGAGCTTTATAATTATATTTCTTGTGCAGAACAAGAAACAAATAATCGCATAAAGAAAATTTGGGAACGTTTTGTAGATTATGAAATCACACATCTTAAAATTGCCTGCGATTTATTTAAGCAATATGAACATCGTGATCCTGCCGAAATTTTATCAGATAAGCTGCCAGAGATGATAGATTTTACGAGCCAGAGAGACTTTGTGCGTAAGGTCTTGGCTGCTGAAGTTGATTTACGTACCGATGGGACTAAGTACGTTAAACGCAATAAAGAAAACAAAGATTCACTCGTTTATCGTGATCACTACAATGCTGAGGGCGTTCCTGCGGAAATAGTATCGGCAGGCTATAATTGGCGGCCTGGAACCGAATTAAACCGCCCAAACAGTTAAGGAGACATTATGGCTAAGACAGTAAATATGGGTATGAATCATACTGGGGTGCAAATGTCACCGCTAGATACAAAGAACCTATTAGATTACGTAAAAAAACATCCTGCTGATGTCTCAGGCGATGCTATGCAAATAAGTAAAGAACGAACCCGCTCAGCTAATACTGATAATGCCTTAGGGACTATTCCATTACCAGGCTCAGCTAAAGGAGCTATAAAAACTGGTGTAGATAAATTATTAGGAAATCAGCCTGAGCTCCTAATTGATAAATTAGGGGAGCGTCTGGCTTATGAACGTAGTGGAGTAAGGCTTTATGAGGCAGCAATTGCCAAAGCCATGGCATTTAAACAAAAACAGTTAGTAAAAGAACTAACTCATATCCGCGATGAAGAAGCAGAGCATATGTTCTTGCTTATAGATACCTTAAAGGACTTGGGCGCTGATCCAACAGTGATGACGCCCAGTGCCGATGTCATGGGTGTCATTGCCCAGGGTGTCATGCAAGTATTAACTGATCCAAGAACCAATATAGCGCATTGCTTAAATGCGTTACTGGTTATTGAACTAGGTGATAATGCCGCTTGGGAATTATTGATAGAGTTAATGCAAGAAAGTCAAAAAACAAAGCTTATAGGCAAATTCCAAAAAGCATTAGCACAGGAACAAGAGCACTTACACATTATTAAGACCCTTTATAAAAAATCACTTAATTAATGGTTTATACGGTAAATGATGAGCCTTTTCTCTAAATTGGTGCGTATTTATACGCACCAATTCTTAATTAGAATTTCAATTTTCGGTAAATGAAAAAAGGTAAGCGGGTAATGATAGCCATAATCGCGCGCCAAAAATGCGGATGATAAATAAGAGGCTTACCTGCATAAGTTGCTTTCCAACACGCTTCGGCACATTTTTTAGGAGGAGAGGCATAAAAAATACCAGGCAGGCCAAAGGTTTGAGCTGTATCAATAAAGCCTAATCTAGCTATAGTAATTTGCCGGTTCTTTTCAGGTGTTTGCTGCAAACCTTGTAAATAGACTTCAACTGCTGCTTTACTTGCACCATAAAGACTGTTTTTAGATCTGCCGCGACAAGCGGCAACTGAACTTAAGAAAATCAAACGATGCTGTGATTGAAATTTTTGTAAATAACCATGCACTAACTGGACAATACTGCTGATATTAATTGTGATCAGTGTTTTAATGGATGCAAAAGTAAGTGCTTGATTATCGGTAAAGTCACTATACGCAATAAAAAGAGCCAGTTCCTCTTCTTTTTCTTGTAAACATTTAATAAGGCTATTCATATCGTTGGTAAAGTCAAAAATAATAATCTCGCAATCAACTTGATGCCGTAATTGTAAATCAGCAGCGATAATTTCAAGTTCAGCTTTATCTCGGCCTATTAATAATAAAGGGTGGCCGTGTTGACCCGCAAGATGGGCAAACTCTTCAGCAATGATTGAGGTTGCACCTAAAATAACCCAAGTCGTTGGTTTCATGTTAACCCCAATCTATGAGATAAATTAGAACTTATCGGTGGTGAAAATTCGGTTAAAATACGATGAAATTGCTGATGGTTGGGGTACTGCAATTTAAATTGCTCAGCGGTAAGAAACAAATCTTTGGCTAGATAAACTTTTCCTTTACTTTCCGTTACTAATTCATTCATTTGTTTAATGGCATCTCTCGCTTTTACAGTGTTAATAAAGTCAATAGCTACAGTAAAACCGGGCTTAGCAAACGATAATAAGCCAGGGCCAGAGTTAGTAAAATATTTTAATACGGCTAATGTGGGCACAGCGCCATAGTGGCTAATGATTTTTTGTAATTCTGTTAATAATTCTAAGGCAATATCTTTGCTAAAAACACCTTGAAATTGTAAAAGCCCATTTTTGCCATATAAACGATTCCAATGCTTTAGAGAATCTAATGGATTATTAAATTGTGCAAGTGGTTGCAGGTAAAGCGACTCCTTGGCTTTATGAAAATAATAGTGATTGTAGAGTTTCATGGTTTGGCGAGTAATTAAGCGCATAGGTAATGACGGGATAGTTAAAGTCATTGTTTTTTTAGGCGTAATTTCTTCAGAGAAATGATTGCCAAACGTAAGGAGCGCTTGATTGGTGTTTAACAAATCAAGCCAGGCAACCATATACTCTTGTTTTTCTGCTTCTTGCTGCATGCGTTCTAGCAAGCTTGCCCATTGGTGGTGTTTTTCAGCTTGCGTTTGAATGGTGCGACTTGCTTTGCGCATTTTAATAGCGACACGTTTAATAATACCTGTTAACCCTAAGCCGCCAATCGTTGCTTGTAAGAGTTGCTGATTTTCTTGTGAGCCGCAATAAAACGTTTGCTCGCCTATTTGCACCTCAAGCCATTGAATATGATGTCCTAACGTACCTAAATGACTATTATTCTTACCATGAACATCGTTAGCAACCCCGCCACCGATTGTTGCATGGAGCGTACCAGGAATAACAGGGGGTATATAATGAGGGTGAAGAGAAAGTAATTCCGCAAAGGTAACAGCTGGCTGACAAATGACGGTTTCTTCCTGTTCATCAAACGCTAAAAAATGATTGAAGCGGGAGGTATCGACAATGATACCACCATGATTAATACAACAATCGCTGTAACTTAAGCCTTTTCCTCTAGCGAGCAAGGTTTGATGCGTTTGCTGACTGTATTCGAAAAGCATCGCTAATTGCTTTTCCTGTTCGGGGCGATAACACGTTGAGCTTGAGGTAATTGCTTGGCTAAAATTTGAAAAACGCATTTTTTTACTGCGCATTATATATTCCTAGCAAACATTTTATTGCAGATTAATCGAAAATAGTTACTAAAGTAAAACGTTTACTTAATAAATTATCTATAATTAACAAGAGTTCAGTATAAAAGCTATACGAGCTTTTGTGCGGCTAAACCAATATTAACTAAGATTAAACATCTTAAAGGATTATCATGAATCATTTACGGCAATTAAGTTTAGTTGTGACTGTTTGGTTTCCACTAGTTGCTTATGCTGCAGATGAGCCCGATATTGTAGAAGGGACTGAGGAATTTAATATGCAAATGTGTGTACAAAACAATAAAAATGAATGTGTTAATTCTCATTGCCTAACTTCAACAGATACAGAATGTATTCCTAATTGTGAGGATGCAGCAGAAGATAAATGTAAGGAAAAGGCGTTAGAACAATAGATTTCTTAGGCTAAAACAAAATCTATTGTTAATGCATGAGATCTGATAAATAGTATCTAAGGGAACTATATGCCTAGGAAAGGAATCTTAACTCAAGAAGAAATTGATGCACTACTTCGCATTTCAACGATTGATAATTTCGCTAGCTTAGAAAATAAGGCACCAGTAATAACTGAGAAATCTAATATTTCTCGTGAGCATCTAGCGATTACTACGCTCATGATTCGTTCCCTTTTAGCTACAAAAATAACAACCTTAGAAGAATTTCTCAATTGGCAAGTCGGTCATTTTTTGCCGTTATCTGTGTCTACAGTAACGGTTGACCTCGCTAAAACACCTATTTTCACAGCGACCATAGACAGACATGTTGATAAACGAGCTTTAAAACTAATTGATAAAATTGATTATGCACAAAAGAAAAAAAAAGAAGAACTGTAGTGAAGATGAACTGACTCACATGGCACATTTGCCTATTACGGTAAACATAGTTTATGGAAGTGCTAAAATTAATCTTTTTGATTTAATAAATCTCAAATCCGGTGATATGTTAGAGTTAGACCAGTATTTTGATGAACCCTTAGAGATATGTGTTAATGGTAAAGTGGTTGCCAAGGGCGAATTAGAACACCGTAAAGAAGGCTTAGGTATTCGAATTACGACTGTTCACAGTAAAGCTAAACGCCTTAGCTGTTTAAATAATTGATTTATTAAGTGTAGAGTACTAGACAGATAGGACTTATTGGCATGAATAGTGCATCATTTTATTTAACAAGTTTGCAATGATGTAATCGTTAAAGAATGCAGGGGGTTAAAGGGAGATAATATGGAAAGAAAGCAAGAAGTTAGAAGTAAAGCAGGCTTTCATCATATGTCTAATTTTAAACCGGTAAAAGTTATCGCTGTGTCTGCTGGTAAGGGTGGTGTTGGGAAAAGTAGTGTTTCCGTCAATTTAGCAATAGCACTAGCGCAGAAAAAGAAAAAAGTACTATTGTTTGATGCGGATTTAAGCTTAGCTAACATTGATATTATGTTAGGCCTATCAGCAAAGTATAATTTATCCCATGTTATACAAGGTGCTTGTCGTTTAACCGACATTATTTTAGAAGGACCTGCAGGAATTTCAGTCATTCCTGCGGCGTCCGGTACAGAATATATGACTCAACTTACGGCTGTTCAGCATGCAGGTATTATTGATTCATTTAATGAATTAACGGATGATTTTGATTACATGATCATCGATACTGCTGCTGGTATTTCGGATACCGTTTTAAGCTTTGCTCGTTCATCACAAGAAATCATTGTGATTGTTTGTGATGAGCCAACTGCTTTAACAGATGCTTATGCCCTGATTAAAGTCATGAATAAACGCTTTGAATGGAGCCATTTTCGCATATTGTCTAATATGGTACATCATTTGCGTGAAGGCCGAGAACTGTTTAATCGGCTTTATCAAGTCGCTGAGCAATTTTTAGATGTAAGGCTTGATTATTTAGGTGCTATACCATTTGACGAACGAATTCACGATGCAGTTAAAAAGCAGCAAGCCGTTTTAATTGCTTATCCTGATTGCAATGCTTCTAAAGCTTTTTATCAAATGGCAGTGAGTATTGAAAGTTGGCCATTTAAGCATTCATTAGGTAATACAAGCTTTTTCTTGGAGCGTTTAGTAACTAGAGAACATTAAAAGATTATTTGTAGCTTTATTCTGAGGCAGGTTTTGAGTTAATAAAAACGAAAAATACTAATAAGGAGACAGTCGTGGATGCGTTAGCAGCATACGGCAAAGCTACTCAACTAAATCAAGAAACGTTTGTTAAAGCTTATGCGTTATTAGTCAAACGTATTGCTTATCATCTTCAGGCAAAATTACCACATTCTATTCAATTAGATGACTTAATTCAGGCAGGCATGATGGGATTGTTAGAGGCCGCCAGGCACTATGATATCTCTAAAGGGGCGTCCTTTGAAACCTATGCCGGTATCCGTATTAGAGGGCATATGTTAGATGAAGTACGACGTAATGATTGGGTTCCTCGTTCCGTATATCGTAACGCGAGAATGATTGCACTGGCAGTCAAAACGGTAGAAAATCGTTTAGGACGTGAGGCAAAGGATAATGAAGTAGCTGCTGAATTAAATGTCAGTTTAGATGATTACTATGACATGCTAAAAGATGCAGCCGGAAGCCAATTATACGGTTTTGAGGATCTAGGTGTAACAGATGACATGCTTAAAAGTGATAGCAATAGCTTATCTGAGCCACATGCCAATGTGATGCAGGCTGATTTCAAGCATCATTTAGCAGAAATTATTAGAGGCTTACCTGAAAAAGAGCGCTTAGTATTATCACTTTATTATGAGCAAGATTTAAATTTAAAAGAAATTGGTGAAGTGCTCGAGGTAAGTGAGTCAAGAGTGTGTCAAATTCATACTCAAGCTATGTTGAGAATTCGCGCCCGTTTATCAATATAGCGTTCATAATAAGTCTTATTCGCTAGAAATAGCGAATAAGACTGTGCCTTTTCACTTAAAAAATAAGTTAGATCACTTAAATGCTTTTAAAAAGGAATTATTTTTGGCTATGGTTTATGATCATAGTAATACTCGTCTTATTGCTAGGGATGGCTTATATGCTAGCGATGCCCGGTCAATCTTATCGTGGCCCTTTTTTACCTCTATCTGTACAAGAGCAGGAAATTGCTAAGCTGACCCACGGCCATATTCAAGTATTGGCAGGCGATATTGGTGAGCGAAATCTCCTATGGCAAGAAGAAAATTTACGCGATGCTGCACATTATATTGAAAACGTGTTCACTAATCTTGGCTATCAAGTTACCTCACAAGATTATCTCGTACATAATAAACCTGTTAAAAATATCATTGTCGAGCTTAAGGGCACAATGAACGCTCATGAAATTATTATCATTGGTGCCCATTATGACACCGTCTTTGGCTCACCTGGAGCGGATGATAATGGCTCAGGCGTTGCGGCATTGCTTGAGCTTGCTCGTCTAATTAAAGGACAACAAACAAAAAGAACCATACGTTTTGTAGCCTTTGTTAATGAAGAGCCGCCTTTCTTTCAAACCCCGCACATGGGTAGTTTTTATTATGCTAAGTCTTTAAAAGAAAAAAATGAAAAGGTAGTAGCAATGCTTTCTCTAGAAAGTATTGGTTATTATGATTTAGAAAAAAAATCACAACATTATCCGTTTCCTTTTTCTTATTTCTATCCAAATACTGGTGATTTCATAGGTTTTGTTGCGAATATTGCTTCAAGACCATTATTATCGCAAGTCATTTCCTCTTTTCGTAAGCATGCCTCTTTCCCATCTGAAGGTGTTGCAGCACCTAGTGCGATAACAGGAGTAGGTTGGTCTGATCAATGGGCATTTTGGCAGCAAGGTTATTTAGCTTTAATGATCACTGACACCGCATTATTTCGTAACCCAAATTATCATTTAGCTTCTGATTTACCTAACACCATCGATTATTCGCGATTAGCGCGAGTGATTAACGGGTTAAGCGCGGCAATTTTAGATTTAAGTGAGCATTAAGCTTGGATATTATCTTTTGCATCATGAAAACCTGCTTCTCTTGCACAATGCGCACAGCAAAAGCAGTCATTTTCTACGGCAACTCCATGGCCAATAATTTGACAGTCACAATGCTTGCAATGTGGTGCCAGTTTATGAATAGCACATTCAAAACAATCAAACGTATAGGTTTGTCCTTTTTGATGTATTTCGAAGGCATGTTGATACGTATTACCACAAACATTACAAGCATTCATCTTAACTTCCTTATTAAGTAGAAGAATAATAATTATAGCAAAGATAAACCACTTTATTGCTTTACGTGAGTTTCAATCCACGCAGCAAAAGCAGACATAAACTGACTTAAGAAGTCTTTAGTGCCTTGATTATTGATATTATTATTATCGTCAAATAAATTGGCGATATGGCCAATATAAGCTTCTGGCTGTTGCATGCATAGGATATTTAAAAAAACAAAACATTGTCTTAAATGATGATTAGCACCAAATGCGCCGGGGCCGCCTGGTGAATTACTAACAACTGCACCTGGTTTACCATGCCAGGCATTGTGGCCATAAGGGCGTGAGGCAATATCTAAGGCATTTTTTAGGGCGCTGGGGATAGAACGATTATGTTCTGGGGTAACAAAGAGTACGCCATCTAATGCACTGATTTGCTTTTTAAATTCAACCCAAGGTTCTGGGGGGGTCATTTCATAATCTTGATTAAACAAGGATAAATGGCCGATTTCAATGATTTTTAAATTGAGAGATTCTGGCGCAAGTGCTATCAGCGCGTTAGCTAATTTAAGACTCCAAGCCTCTTTCCGTATGCTGCCAACAATGACTCCAATTTGGTAATTTGCCATAATTTTTTCCTTAAAATTTCCCTATAAAGGTCCCATTATGTACTAAAATTAATTTGGTATTCAATTAACTTAATTTAGTAGAGATTATGAGGAAAAACAAAAGTTATCATCACGTACTACCTAATAGTAAAGTTGGGTGGGACATTATTAAAGACAATGCAATTCGTGCTACGCGTAGACAAATTAAAACGCAGCAACTAGCCACTGATATTGCTAGGAAGATTAGTAAAAACCAAGGCACAGCGCTTATGATTCATGGTAAAGATGGAAAAGCTCGTGTAAGAGATCATCAGCATGAAAGAGACAGTCAATCATAGTATAGCGTCACCTTAAGTCGCTTACTTGCGCCTCGTTTAAAGCTTAGGGGTAACGTTATACTTTTAGCCTCAGCTAGAAAAAATCAATCTTTTTGCCTATATTTTAAACTATAATAATTAAGCATGAGGCTCTCTATGAACGTTAAAAATTATCTTTTAACTTTGTCTCTTATTACCTGTTTTAATCCAATTTTTGCCACAACTCAAGAAGGTGAAGACGCTTATAATGAGCAGCGCTATGAAAAAGCTTATCTGCTTTTATCAGAAGAAGCAGCAAAAGGCGATGCGAAGGCGCAGTATTTATTGGGTAAAATGTATTACAACAGCCAAGGGGTCACTTATGATCCGCAAAAAACAGAGCAATTATTATTGGCTTCGGCTAATCAGGGTAATGTGGATGCACAAGTCTTACTAGCAGGTTTTTATTGGTATCAAAAAACACCAGAAGGTTATCAAAAAGCATTGGACTGGTATAAAAAAGCAGCGGAGAAAAATGATCCACATGCTTTATATAGCTTAGGTTATATGTATGAAAATGGTAACGGTGTACCCCGTGATTATAATATGGCTATGTCTTGGTATAAAAAATCCGCTGAAGCAGGTAACCCTGAAGCGTCTTTAGCGATTGGTTATATGTATGATATGGGTATTGGTGTGCCTAAAAATTTATCAGAAGCGATGAAATGGTACACACAGTCAGCTGATAAGGGCAATGAAAGTGCGCAATATAACCTTGGGCTATTGTATCAATATGGCGAAGGCGTTCCTAAAGATGAAACAAAAGCGTTTGAATTCTTTCAAAAAGCCGCTGACCAAGGGCATGCTAAGGCGCAATTACAATTGGGCACATTTTATGATACCGGTAAAGTTGTACCAACAAACTTCGACAAAGCGTTTTTTTGGTATAAAAAGAGCGCTGATCAAGGCAACCCAAATGCCCAATATAACGTAGCTGATATGTATTTGTATGGCGATGGTGTGGGTAAAGATACCCAATTGTCTTTAACGTGGCTGCGTAAATCTGCTGAGCAAGGCTTTGCTAAAGCACAAAATAAATTAGGTGTTTTTTATCGAGATGGTATTGGCATTTCAACAAATCTTGTAGAAGCTTATGCGTGGTTTGCTACGGCTGCTGCAAATGATTTCACAGACGCTGTTAAAAATCGCGATGATCTTGAGAAAAAGTTAACACCTGAACAATTAAAGCAAGCCAAAGACTTAGCAGCAAGTTATACCTCACGCTATAAACCAGAAGAAGATTAGGGCAGGCTAAGTTAGACTCAGTCATAAATAGAGCTACTTTTCTAAGTTCTAACCTAATTCAAAAGAAGTAATGCCATAAATCTGCTGATAAGTAATGGGCGGTTCTTCTTTTAAATACATACGGCCCGTAGAAAAGACTTGGTTTCCTTTGTATTTTTTAACTAACTCAAGGGCGAATTGATTATTTTCAGGAATATCTAAATAAATAGATTTATTAGCATGTCTGATAAGTTGCAGAAATAAAGCCTCTGCAATCTCTGGTGTTTGGGCAAATAAGGGGCCAATTTTATACCCACTTTGACAGGCGCGAATAACACCATAGCCTCGTAGTTTTTCTTTTTCTAGAAACCCTAAACTTACTGCATTTGTTTGATTTATCCAACACTGTAAAAATGTGTTTCGGGAACTTGGAAAGTGTTGCCTATCAAATTGAGTTAATAATTCAAAACTAACTTGTTGCAAAGGTATGACAGATAAATTAGCACAATCTTTAGGAAAAAGATTAGTAAAATGATAGCGAGTATTCTTATGGGCAAGTTGAAAGCCTAAATGCTCATACTTAGTAAGCATGGCTAACACACCATCAAGACCTACGTTACGATTACCCATATAGTTAAGGCAGTGATGAGTTAATTTTAAGCCGTATCCTTGCTGCCTGTAGGCCTTGTCAACAATATAAAGTCCAAAAAAAGCAAATTGCTCATCATAAGCAACTGCCGAGCCCACAGCAATAATTTTACCCTTTAGCTTACCAGCAAAAAAACCTTGTGGGTCTGTTTGATAAAAACAATAGCCATCATTAAGTCCAGGATTCCACTCTTCCTGTTTGGCCCAATCTATTGCTAAATTTACTTCTCTGGGAGTCATCCGTTCAATAATGTAGTGCTGCATGATAAACTAACTTGAGTTTTTATTATTTTTAAATTTAGTAAAAAAAAGCTTCAAGTCAAATTTAGCCTAGGGAGATTGGCTTTTCCACTAACTTGCTTGTATAGTTAACCTGTAGAGTGAAATGATTGTTTGTAAAAGTCTATCTTTTAAAACAGTATGTCTTTATTAACTACATTAAGGATTGATGATGTTAAAGAAAATAACAACCTTAGGCATTTTTCTAATTTCATTGGCAAGTTCTGCTTCTGTCCTCGCAGCCGCATGTCCGCCGGCGGCTTTACCTTCAAGCGCTGCATTTTGTAAATCTTTTAAAGTGTCTGCTGAGTGCCATTGCACAAGCTCAGGATTACCAAAATCAATTTGTGGCAATATGCAGCAATTATATCAACGTATGCTTGCTCTATTCGGTTCTTTAGAAAGGGCTTGTGCTTATCAGCAAGAAACACCGCCTCAGGTTTGTAAGGATTCTTGGAATTGCTACCGATTAGGTGGTAAAGACTCAACAGGTAAACTATGTAGTAGTACTGGAAAATCCTGCAAATAAGAGTTTCTTTGGTCTTAAGTGAATTGAAATGTATAAAGATATTAATGTTTATGTAGGATATTGTCTTTTTATAGCCTCATTGTCTTGTTTTGCAGAAGGAAGCCAGCTTTTTTCCAATACCATATATGTAGGTCTTACAGGTGGTTATGGTTCAACAACTTGGGAAGGGCTAGTTCCTGCTGATAAGAATAAGAATGGTGCTATGACTATTTCAACCCCTATTCATGTCAATGAAGGGGGCTTCATGTGGGGGTTTTTTTCAGGCTATGAATTTAGCCCTCATTTTGCTATTGAGTCGCACTATCGTCATTATCCAAGTGCGCAGGTGGATTTTGATAAAGACAGTTTATTTGCGTTTGATCATCATAATACTACTCATTTCACTAGCCATACCGAAACAATTGGCCTTATGGGTAAAATAATGTTGATTGTTCCTAATACATCTATGCAAATTTATTCAGGCGCAGGCGTTGCTGGCATTCATCGTTATGATGTGATTAGTAATGATTGGCGGAAAGTGCCCACCTTTGATATAGGTTTTAATCTTATTGGTAAACATTTTATGTTTGGTTTGGGTGGTAATTATACAGCTGGCTATGGTGAGTCAGAAATAGATCCAGCGAAAGATTACTTTCCTTTTCTTTATTCTGTTTTTATGAACTTAGCTTATCGATTTTAGGATAGCGATCATTGCAGGGCAGCAAGATGTTAAAAATACTTCGCAATACTATTGGGCCTCTCTTTCTTATCATGTGTTGTACGCCATTTGTTATGATGATGTGGTATACCAACACCGCTTTAAATGGCTCACTTTCTAAACTTTGGCAGCTTATAGGGCAGCAAGGATTTTTTAAGACAATTTATCAAATCTGGCAGCCGGTTTTTTGGGGTTCTTCTACTGCTTGGCTAATTATCGTTACCTTTATTACCTTTGAAGTGCTGCTCATTAAAATTCTCCCAGGTAAGCAATTTCGTGGCCCTGTCACGCCTAAAGGGAATGTGCCTATTTATAAAGCCAATGGCATTTTAGCTTTCTTAACTACAATCGCTGTATTTTGTTTGTGTAGTTATTATTGGCAACTTTTTCCAGCAACAATTATTTTTGATAATTTAGGCGCTATTTTAGGCGCACTTAATATCTTAAGCTTAATTGCGTGTCTTTTTTTATACTTAAAAGGGCGCTATAAGCCTTCATCTTCTGATTCTGGCACCACAGGTAATCTTGTTTTTGATTATTATTGGGGCAGCGAACTTTATCCTATGCTGTGGGGAATCAATCTTAAAATGTTTATCAATTGCCGTTTTGGCATGATGAGCTGGGGATTGATTTTATTGTCTTATGCGGCTAAGCAGCAGCAATTATATGGATTGAGTAATTCAATGTTAATTGCTGTTGCGCTGCAATTAATTTACATCACTAAATTTTTTATTTGGGAGACAGGCTACTTAGCGTCACTAGATATTATGCACGATAGGGCTGGTTATTATATTTGTTGGGGTTGTATGGTTTGGGTACCTGGTATCTACACTTCACCTACCATGTATCTGGTCTATCATCCTAATCAATTAAATGCCTGGTTAGCTGCCACAATATTTATATTGGGTGCGCTTAGCATTCTAATTAATTATTTAGCTGACCGCCAACGACAGCTAGTGCGTGCCACCAGTGGGGATTGTAAAATTTGGGGAAGGAAGCCTGATATTACTATTGCAAGTTATTATACTGACACAGGTGAGCGTAAAGAAAGTATTCTTTTGCACTCGGGTTGGTGGGGAATTACCCGACATTTTCATTACCTTCCAGAAATTGCCGGGGCATTTTTTTGGTCAGTGCCTGCGCTTTTTAATCATTTCTCACCTTATTTTTATGTGACGTTTTTAACCGTTTTACTCATTGATCGCGCTTTTCGCGATGATGAACGGTGCTTAAATAAATATGGTCAATATTGGCAGGTTTACTGTAACCATGTTCCTTATAAAATCATTCCTTATGTTATTTAATCGTTTTAGGCTACCAACCTTTGCTTGTGCAAATTTGTTCATAGGCTTTGGTAATTTTTTGCGTTTTATCATTAGCCATTTTAATCATTTCTTCAGGTAAGCCTTGGGCAATTAATTTATCTGGATGGTTTTGACTGATAAGGCGGCGATAGGCTTTTTTAACCTCTTGTTTAGTAGCTGAAGAACTAATTTCTAAAATTGCATAGGCTTGTGCTAGTGAGTTTGGTGCAGTAGAGGTTTGATGATTATAGTTGCCTTGATAAGACGAATTTTGTTGCTGTGAGGATGACGACGAGCGCGTGTGACGTCGGTAATGGAAATCCTCATAAAATCGGTATTGCTGACGCAGTGGCGCAAATCCTAGGCGTATAAAAACGGAATCTAATACTTCAACTTTTCGCTCAGTTAAACCGTCAACTTGCGCTGAACGATATTGTATGTCCATAAACAATTTTAACAACTGCGGATTGTCTTGGCAGGCGCTCCGTAACGTCGATGTCATTGTGTCTAAATTAAAATGCTTATCTTTGCCTTGATTAAAAAAACGCTTCGCTAACACTTGCTGCTCTCGACTTAAGCGCATCTCACTCATTAATTGCCTAGCCATTTGAATTTCGTTTTCAGAAACTCGTCCATCGGCTTTAGCGACATAGCCCATTACAGTAAAAGTAGCTTGAAAGAAAATTTTTTGCACTGATCGGCGCTTTTCATCATAATAAGACCAATGGGGTCTGGTGAAATGAGCAGCTAAGCCACGGTCAAAGAAATTGCCGATTAAAATACCAAAAAGCGCACCTGGGGGCCCTGCTATTAAGTAGCCAAAAAAGCAGCCTAAAATTTTTCCCCACCAAGTATGGGTGGTAAAGAATTGACGAAAATTCACAATCATAGTTCCGGTATCGTTATATTATCGAGTTAACTAAGTAAACCTTCCAAGCAATCGTCCTTTATAAAGCATGAGGGCACTTGTTAATTCTAGTCTTAATTTTGCCAGGTGTTTGGAAAAATTACGAGTTTTATTGTGTTTTAACAATTTTTATAGCTAAATTCTCTTTTTTTTTGCTAGCACTAGCACTTTCATAGCAGTTATAATCAAGAAATTTGGTTAAGATTACTTTTTATGCGTCGTTTTTACTCAGCTTTATTGTATTGTTTAAGTCCTTATTTATTAGCAAGACTGTGGTGGAAAGGACGAAAACTACCTGCCTATCGCCAACGCATCGCTGAACGATTTGGGTATAGTAATAAGACAAAGCAAACTTACGATGTTTGGGTTCATGCCGTGTCATTAGGAGAAGTGATAGCGGCTATTCCCTTAATAGAAGGGCTTTTACAAAAGAAGAAACAATTATTAATCACCACCATGACGCCGACGGGCGCTGAAAAGATACAAACTCATTTTAAACAGCGGGTAACCCATCGGTATATTCCTTATGATTTACCATTTGCTTTAAAGCGTTTCTTTAATTTTAATAGGCCGCGTCTTGGCATTATTATGGAAACAGAATTATGGCCAAATCTGATTACTATAGCAAGCCAACAGGCAATACCATTATTGTTATTAAACGCTCGCTTATCAAAACGTTCTTATCAAGGTTATAAAAAGGTTAAATTTTTGTTTAAACCGATATTAAATAAGTTTCAATGTATTCTTGCTCAAAGCCAAGATGATGCCAATCATTTTAAACAACTCGGAGCAAAGGTTGATAAAGTAATGGTGGGGGGTAATATAAAATTTGATTTACAAATTCCACCTCCCAAGCCACATGTATTAGAATTTGATAACTATTTAGGCAAAAATAGAGTAAGGGTAATCGTAGCAAGCACCCATGAGGATGAGGAACAACAAATTTTAGCACGCTTAAATACCTTAAAAGCGCGCATTCCTAATCTTTTACTTTTAATCGCGCCTCGTCATCCAGAACGCTTTCAAAAAGTTTATCAATTATCTCGTAAGATGGGGTTTAAGACGACTCTAAGGAGTCAAATAAACAGCGAAGTGAATAATGAGGATGTAATAATCTTAGACTCTATTGGCGAATTATTAACCTTCTATCAAATAAGCCATTACGCATTTATTGGCGGTAGCTTTGTGCCAGTAGGGGGACATAATGTGCTTGAGCCTATTGCCATGCAAGTTCCCGTCTTCAGTGGCAAGCATGTACATAATTTTAAAGCGATTTGTAATGCCTTGAATAATGCCAATGCTATGATTTTAGTTGATAATGCTGATGACTTAGTTGCTAGGCTAGTTGAGCTTTATAATGATCAAGGGAAGCGTCAAACATTAATAAATAATGCAACCCGCATTCTAAATGAGAATAAAGGCACAGTTAACCTTTACCTCAATAAAATTGATGCCATGCTAAATTAATAAGAAGCTTACCTTAGCTGAGTAAAGATGATAAGGGTTTCTAAGCTTAAGAAAATTATGTTGCAAAACTAATAAAAATCTACCACAGTATTCGCTCCATACACTTGTCATTCCCATGTAAAAGGGAATCTATGCCTAAATTGGCATCATGCTAGTGAGAGAGCCTTAGATCTTCGCCTTTGCGAAGAAGCATTGTTGTGTGGATAGAATAAGTGATCAAAGCGACCTGGTAGCCTGGCTGCTAGCAACCGGGCTACGATAGTTGGGACCCTTGCTAAAACACCCTGTCTTTGCGAACCTTTATGAAGTCAAAGGTGAACCAATCCAGATCGGTGCTATTTACCACATCCGACCTGGATTGCTTCGCTTCGCTCGCAAAGACGAGCAAAAGATTTGCAACGATTTCTTTTTTCTAGCTTGGCTTTCTTACACGCAACAATGATGTACGGAGAAGACAATAAATTTAGAAAGATTATACTGAGATTTAAATCATTCTCGCAGACAAGACAAATTATAAAGACTTAGAAAATTAAATGTAGCCTGGGTGCAGGCCCATAGGGCCGGAACCCGGGTTTCACTTTGTTTCACCCAGGCTACATGCTGAAATCTTGTGGCTTAGCCAACCACTTACTATAGTAAATTAAAAAAGGTAATCCTTAAAACGAGATACCGCGGCTTAACCGCGGTATCTAGGGATGAGGGGAGTAGGTTTGTGATTTAGCTGCCTTGATTTTGTCTTTCTTTAATTTCAGACAGCGTTTTGCAATCTATACAAAGTGTTGCAGTTGGTCGAGCTTCTAAGCGGCGCAACCCAATTTCAATACCACAGGCTTCACAATAGCCAAAATCAGCATCTCGCAGACGCTCTAGAGCATCTTCAATTTTCTTAATAAGTTTACGTTCTCTATCACGAGTGCGTAACTCTAAGCTAAATTCTTCTTCTTGGCTGGCACGATCAGATGGATCGGGAAAATTAGCCGCTTCATCCTTCATATGGGATACAGTTCTATCCACTTCCTCCATGAGGGATTGACGCCAAGCTAGCAATATTTTTTCAATATGTGCTAACTGTTTTTCATTCATGTACTCTTCGCCTTCAGCTTCCTTATAGAAGGGAATTCCCATGTTACCTGTCGCGTCACTTTTAAACTTCGTTTTAACTGATTGCGCTGGCATAATTGCCTCCCACGTTGGTACTTATCCACATATACGCCCTATTATTGATCAAAAGCTATCAAAAAGGAAACATTTGAGGCATAATGGTTTAAAATGATTCTAAAGTATACATCCAGAGGGTGGCCTTTAAGATCATTTTCATCCAATTTGCGCTCAATGATGACTTTCGTCAAAATTTCCATTTATAGCTCTGAGGCAAGCTCAAGGGCATGACAATTAAAAGGCGCCTAGGTATATCAAAAATTAGCTTGTTCAGCAACTAATTAAGACGTTTTCCTACACTAACTCGGTCATGTCCTTGTAAATCTTGCCAACATTGCACATCCTGATAGCCATAATTATTAAGCATAGACGCAACTGCAGATTTTTGATCAAAGCCGTGTTCTATCAATAATAGCCCGTTTGGCTCAAGCCTTGCAAGACTATGCTGAATAATGTGTTCTAAGGCTCCTAAGCCATTTACTCCCCCCATTAAAGCAAGCTGTGGCTCAAAGCGAGCATCCCCAGAAGTGAGATGAGGATCATTGGCAGCGATATAGGGTGGATTAGAAACAATGGCATGAAATGTTTTTGGTTCTTTAATTTCTGAGAACCAATTAGAGTAACATAATTGGATATTATGTAATTCTAACAACTGAGTATTTTGCTTCGCCGTTTCTAACGCGCCTTGACTACAGTCACACGCAGTAATTTGCCAATCAGGTCTTTCTTTAGCTAACGCAATAGCAATAGCACCACTGCCTGTACCTAGGTCTAAAATGCGAGCATTAGAGCAAGGATTTAATAAATTTAAGGTAATTTCTACTAGTAACTCTGTTTCTGGCCGAGGAATAAGCGTTTCTTCATTTACTTTTAATGGTAGTGACCAGAATTCTCGTGTGCCTATAATATAAGCGACAGGTACACCAAGTGAGCGGCGGGCAACTAAACGTTGAAAAAGCTTAAACTCATCTTTGGTTAATTCTTTTTCAGGATGCGTATAAATATACGTGCGTGTCTTACCTATGACATGCGCTAATAGAATCTCAGCATCCGTGCGTGCACCATCATGGATGTATTCTTCTAATTGTCTTGTCGCAAGCTCAAGGGAATATTTAATATTACTCATGGCGTCCAAGCTCAGCAAGCAACTCAGCGTGATGTTCGCGCTTGAGTGCTTCAAGTACAGGTGATATATCACCTTCAATAATATCAGTAAGTTGGTAAAGCGTTAAATTAATACGGTGATCAGTTAAACGGCCTTGAGGGAAATTATAGGTTCTGATACGTTCAGAACGATCGCCTGAGCCAACTAGAAGTTTCCTTGTTTGCGCTTGCTCTTGTCGTTGTTTACTTTGCTCGGCATCAAGAAGACGAGTTTTGAGTAGCGCCATGGCTTTAGCGCGGTTTTTATGTTGAGAGCGTTCGTCTTGGCATTCAACCACAAATCCAGTGGGTAAATGAGTGATACGGATTGCGGAATCTGTTTTATTAACATGCTGGCCGCCTGCACCTGAGGAGCGATAAGTATCGATGCGTAGCTCATCAGGATTAATGTCAATATCATCAATTTCTTCGACTTCCGGTAAAATAGCAACGGTACAAGTTGATGTATGTACGCGACCCTGTGATTCCGTAGCTGGTACACGTTGCACTCGATGTGCACCTGATTCAAATTTTAATTGTGAGTAAACGGCATTACCCGAAATTCGAGCAATAATTTCTTTATAACCACCATGTTCCCCATGGTTAGCACTAACAACTTCGACTTGCCAACCGTGATTTTCAGCATAGCGGCTGTACATACGAAACAAATCACCAGCAAAAATTGCAGCCTCATCACCACCAGCACCAGCGCGCACTTCTAAGTAAACATTACGCGAATCATCAGGATCTTTAGGTACTAAATGCCACTGTAATTCGTTATCAAGGTTTTCTAATTCTGCTGTCGCAGCATCGATTTCTTCAGCAGCCATGCTAGCTAATTCTTGATCTGGATTAGTTACCAATTCTTGTAGGGATTGAAGGTTATTTTTGGCTTGTAGATAAGTATTATAAGAATTGGCAACAGGTTCTAATTGTGCATATTCTTTGGATAAATTCTTAAATTGCGTTTGATCAGCAATAATCGTTGGTTCTGATAAGAGACGTCCTATTTCTTGGAAGCGCTCTAGCAATTGTTGCAGTTTTAACTCAAGCGATTTTTTCATAAAATTAATTGGTCATTCGAAGTATTAAATAAGTAATGAGTAAGATCAAGCAATTCTTGCTTGCCGTCCCAAGCAGCCTGCCTTAATCCAATAGTGGGTTGGTGAGTCAATTTATTGACTAAGCGGTCGCAAAACTCCCGTAATACTAAATCCTGATTAAGGCCGTTTGCTAACCTACCTTGCGCACGACGCAACTCTTCTTCAGCAAGTAATTGCATACGATTGCGATAATCGCAAATGACTTCTTTTGCCCGCAATGAGCGGTGCCAGCGAATGTAGTTATCTAGCTCACAATCAACTAATTGCTCAGCTTGTAAGGCAGCAGAACGCCTTTCATTCATACCATCATCAGTCATTTTTTGTAAATCATCAATATTACATAAGCTTACGCCAGGTAAATCACCTACATCTGGTTCGATATCACGTGGTACAGCTAAGTCTAAAAAGAACATCGGTGCATGATGGCGTTTAGTTAATGCATTTTCCACTAGACTTTTATTAATAAAAGGTAAAGGGCAAGCGGTTGCAGAAATAACCACATCTGCTTGGGATAAATACTCTGGAATATCTCCGATAGTGAGCGCTTCACCATTAAAGTTCATTGCTAGGAGCTGCGCATTTTCGCGCGTACGGCTTGCTACACGAAAGCGATGTATTCCTTGTTTATGTAAGTACTTAGCAACAAGGCTTGCTATCTCGCCTGAGCCAATTAAAAAGACGTCTAGGGTTTTAGAATTTGGAAATAGCTTACTAATAAGCTGTACTGCGGCGTAGGCTACTGAAATCGGGCTTGCGCCTATTCCACTATGCGTTCTGACACGTTTACTTGCTTTAAAAACGTACTCAAAAATAAAACGTAGATTGGCTTTAATAGTACCGGCTTCACAGGCTTGTTTATAGGCCTGTTTCATCTGCCCTAAAATCTGTGGCTCTCCTAACATCATAGAATCTAAGCCACTGGCAACGCGTAGCGTATGTCGTATCCCTTGTTCACCATGATGCATATAGAAAAAAGGTAAGAGATTGTAGGCAGCAATTTGATGTTCTTTTGCTAACCAGGGCACTAGGCTTGCTGGATCATCTGTCTCGCAATAAATTTCCGTACGATTACAGGTTGATAAAATCGCTGCTTCATTAACAGCAGGCTGAGCTATCAAATTTTGTAAAAAGTCCGTTTGCATTGCTGGAGGCAGTGCAATTTTTTCACGAACATCTAGGGGAGCTGTTTTATAGTTGAGCCCACATGCAACAAACGCCATATATTTACACGGTTTACGCTATAATTATGAATTGTAAACTAAAACTATTTTCATTTATAGACATCCTAAAGATTTAACGGTTACTTTTAGTAACTAATAATAATTTTATTATATTAATCAATGGATTAATAAATATTTTATCAATTGATGAATAGAAGCAATTATTACTCAAGATATTATGGTTGATGCCGCTAATTATAGTGATTCCTTTTATAAGGAGCAGCAAATGGAAATTATTTTGCAAGGCAAACATACAAATGAAGAAGCTGCCGAAAGCTTATTAAGCGTATTGCGTTTATTTAAAGAACATTATCAAATTACGCAATTTCGCGAAATTCGTTTATCAGTAACACTACTAGATGATCAAGGCGACGATGTAGAGTTAGTAGATAGTGAAACTAATCAGGTTTACCGGACTTTTGAAGTCTATCGTAAGGGTTGTGAATTAAATACTGGACGAGATCGCCGTCCCGTGTTGCAATTAGTAGTGGATAATACTCGTTAATTTGGATTTTTTATGTTGATGGTCTTACTCGCTATTATTTTAACACTCGTCTTAGTGGTAGGCTTGCACGAGGCAGGGCATGCGTTAGCTGCAAAACTATTTGGGGTTAAAATACAGCGTATTTCAATCGGCTTTGGTAAGCCTATTTTTTCCTGGAAAGATAGGCAAGGGCAGGAATGGGTATGGGCAACTTGGCCTTTGGGTGGTTACGTTAAATTATTAAACTCCCGCATTCAAGAAGTAAATCCCAAAGATTATTCTCATTGCTTTGACAAGCGACCGGCTTGGCAGCGTATCGTTATTCTATTAGCTGGTGGATTAGCTAATTTTTTAGTGGCTCTGCTTGCTTTGACTATCTTTTATATGGCTGGTTATCAACGGGTGATTCCAGTAATTAAAGAAGTTATGCCTAATAGCATAGCTGCACAGGCCGGATTACAGCCCCAAGATCGATTTCTTAGTATTGCGAATTGGCCAACTAATTCCTGGCAAGAAGTAGGCAATGTTTTAATTGTTAATTTAGGAAAGCAGGATGTTGCTGCAACAGTAGCCGATGCCAAGCAATCCGTTAAGCAGGTTAGGTTGAATTTATCCGGGAAATTTAATAAGCAAGCTAAGGGTCTAGCAGGGTTTCTTGGGATCACGCTCGAGAAATCAGCACAATATAAAGAACATGTTGCACCGCAATCTTTAATAACTGCCATTCAGCATGCGGTCAATACCAGTTGGCGGATGTTAGTCTTTTTAATTTTAACTCTAAAACAAGTTTTAATTGGCGCTGTTTCTTTTTCACTCTTATTGGGGCCTATTGGTTTAATCTCTGTTTCTGCCGGTTCTTTAAATCAAGGTTTTATTACCTTCTTATATTTTATCGCCAATTTTAGTTTGGCCGTGGGCTTGGTGAATTTATTTCCTATTCCAGGTTTAGATGGCGGCTCCATTGTCTTAACGCTATTAGAAAAAATTCGTGGCCGTCCTATTTCTGTTGCCTTAGAAATCTTAATGTATCGATTAGCCTTTATTGTATTTTGTGTGTTTTTAGTGCAGTTAATAGTCAACGATTTGCAGCGTTTTTTAGTACATTAAAAGGCGAATTCAGTGCTAAAAATTAAAATATTAAATTGTGAATACTTAAGGATGAGCATCGAATAATTTCACACATAGCTAAATGTAATTATTCATATTGAGGTAAAGTAATCGCATTCGACACTGCTTTTATCATACTTAAGGTTTTGTTTGCACGTTCTTCTGCAATTTCCTTAGAAATTTTATCTTCCACAAGAAATGATTTGCTTACCCATTCACCAAATTGTTGATTGGCATCAACGAAAGGACGTAGTAGGGCATTATAACGAGTAAATGCTTGTCTATAATTGCCATGAGCGGCTTTCAGTTCTCCTGCTAGGATATAGGCGCCAACGAAGGCCAAATTATTACCTTGGCCAGATAATGGAGAAGGGCAATAGCCTGCATCACCGACAAGCGCTATTCGACCTTTGGTCCAACTAGTCATTTTTACCTGGGTAATTGCGTCAAAATAGAAATCATCGCTTTCAGCCATGCGATTTAAAATATTTTGTGCTTCCCAGCCAAAATTGCGAAAAGTATCACACAGAAATTGTTTTTGCTCCTGCTCATTACGGATATCTTTCAATATATGCTGAGAACGGAACATAAATCCTGCTCTTGCTATTTCAGGATTATTATCACTATTGATTGATACCAATTTATGATTCGCTTCACATTCTAAGTCTATGTGACTTAAGTTCAGGTAATTGGGAATAGTAAAGGTACTAAGATATGAGCCAAGATGAATTAGCTGATATTCATTTTTATCAAAAACTAGGCGCCTTGTGGCAGAGTGAATGCCATCTGCAGCAATCACTAGGTCATAATTTTCAACCTTGCCATCCTTAAAATTGACTGTAACGTTATTAGCGTTCTGCTGCAGGCCAATAATGGATTGATTGAAATAACATGGCACATCAGCAATAGTTTTCATCAAGATTTCAACCAAATCACCACGAAGAATTTCGACTTCATCATCTTGTCTAAACCCAAATTTCTCACCCTTTTCCTCATGCAGCACCTTGCCTGCTGTATCAACAAAGCGACCGAGTTCTATTCGTGTGCGCATAGTACCTATTTGATCATAAATACCCATTTCCCTCGCAATATGAGTTGCTACGCCACGGATATCAAGTGCTTGGCCACCTTTCCTAATAGAAGCAGATTTCTCAATTAAGACAGGGGAAAATCCAAATCTTTTTAGCCAATAACAAATTGTAGGGCCAGCTATGCCTGCGCCAATGACAAGAATTTTGCTATTTTTAGACATTGATAATTACCTTAAAGGATTTAAATTTTTTAAGTCTATTCAATCGTTGCTTGCTTTAATCATACCACATACTTAATCTGGCAAATTTAGATATTTGCCCAATATGCCACCTAGATTGTAGCGCGGGCCAAGCACCAGATATCAACGTGCTCTATCTGTTGTTTCTTTAAAAGCCTAGCCACTTCGTTTGCTGTGCTGCCTGTGGTCATTAAATCATCAATAATAGTGACATGTTGATAGGGGTTAGGTTTGGCGATAAAAGAAGATTTGAGATTACGCCGTCTTTGTGCCCCTGATAAGGAAGCTTGGGGTAAAGTATTTATCTTTTTATGTACAACGTTTAAATCCATGGGAATTGCTAGTCGTTTAGCCAATAATTTAGTTAGTTCAACGGTTTGATTAAATCCACGTTGATAAAGCCTGTTAGGATGCATAGGAATAGGTATGAGGCAATCAGGACGATAGGGCGATGTGGGCAAGGCATCGAGCATAAGTTTTGCCAGCAAGGATTTTAAATGTAGCGCTTGATGATATTTAAAGTTATGAATTAACGTTCTTAGTGGTTCATCAAATGAGTAAGCTGCTAATACGTAGTCAAACACTGGTTTTTGCCTAATGCAATAACCGCATTGCTGTAAGGAATTATTGGGTAGAGGAAGGCGGCAAATAGAGCAAGCGTAAGTTAGTGGGCTTATTAGTTCTAAGCATGGCTTACAAATAGCAAATTGTTCACGATGATATTGATTGCATAGTGCACAAACTGCAGTTAATCGCAATACTTGTGCTATACTCGCCATTTTTTGATGCATGACCGTTGGACTTCCTTCCATTTAAGCGCTGATATGATGAATCCTAAACAAGAAATTTGCAATGCTTTTAATCAACATGCTGCGCATTATGAACAAGCAGCAAAAGTTCAATGTGAAATAGGTAAACGCTTATTTGAGCGTCTAGATTATTTAAAAATTAACCCGCGCTTCGTGCTTGATTTAGGGTGTGGGCCGGCTATTTTTACCCCTTTATTAAAGAAAAAATACCCTAAAGCTAGAATTGTTGGCATTGATTTAGCGTATGACATGTTACAGCAAGCTAAAAGCAAACAACATTTTTGGCGTAAATGGTTTTTAGTGAATGGGGATATGACAGCATTACCCTTTATGGATGGTTTATTTGATTTAGTCTTTGCCAATCAAGTAATTCATTGGCATGACGCATTATCACCTTTAATGCGCGAATTAAATCGAGTCATGAAACCAAATGGCTGCTTTATGTTTTCTACGCTCGGCCCTGATACGTTTAAGGAATTAAAACAAGCCTGGTCTTTAGTCGATGACTATGCTCATACTAATCATTTTATCGACATGCATGATATTGGTGATTGTTTATTAAATGAGCGGTTTTTAGATCCGGTCGTTGATATGGAATATTTAACAGTTCATTATAATGATTTAGCGCAACTAGTGCATAGCTTAAAAGATCAAGGTGTGCGCAATATCAATTCTTCTCGCAATCCAGGATTAACTGCCAAAGGAAGCTGGCAAGCCTTTCAAAGAAATTATCAATCCTTTCTCACCGCTAACGGTAAATTTCCCTTAACCTATGAAGTGATTTATGGGCATGCTTGGAAAGGGGAGCAAAGAAAATTAGAAGAAGGAATAGAAACATTTATTCCGGTGTCTAAAATTGGTCGAATTAAGAAATAATTAAAGCAGTCTATTGTCTATAATTTGCCTACCTGCTCTTTTTATGGTGGCATTGGTTAATTTGACAATACTAGAGAAACTATTTAAATTGCACTATTTTAAAAAATTAGGCATAGGAATGTATGGAGCAACAATTAAAGATTAATGTAAAAAATAATAGCTTGGCTAACCTTTTTAAAGGAGTTGAAATTAACTATGCAATCTAAGACTGAAGAAATTAAAGTTATCTCTCACCCAAAAAAGCACACTGACGCAGACCCAGAGAATATTGTCCATCAAGACAGCAACCATTCCTTTGGCTATTTCGAAGTTCAAAATGCCTCTTGTCGCCGCACACAAGAAGATGCTTTAGCTTGGGAAATTTTAGATAAATCAGTAGAATCTTTAACACCTGAAGAGATTGGTCAACGCTTATGGACAACCCATTGCACATTAGATGAGCGCTTTTTAGAGCAAGGCTATGAAGATGGCACAACAGCTATAAGCACAGTTTATGATGGAAAAGGTAATATAATTACAGCGCTCCTAGCAGATGCTGCATCGTTTGCCGCAGTTTATGATGATAATGATAATCTTTTAGGTGTGGTTCGTCTAAATTCAGGCACTCATAAACCAACACAGGCAAAAGAAAAGCAGCGAATTGAAGAAGTAGGTGGGACAGTTATTTGGGGTAGAGTAAATGGCAGCCTTGCTGTTTCAAGAGCTATTGGTGATAAAAGTCTTAAAAAAGCTGGCGTTTGTTCTGAGTCTACAGTTGATATGACCAGTATTAATGACCTGGCAAACCAATTTAAGGTAAATCGCGAGGCTATTAAAAAAGTACAAGTGATTAATACTTGTGATGGGTTTACCGATGGTGCCAGTGAAGAAACAAAAGAAGCGCATGAACAATTTTTACAAGAAACATTAATAAAAACTTTAAATACTAACAAGCAGTTGTATGAGGCAGATATAGCAAGAGCCTTAGTCAATGAGGCATTGGAAAATGGTTCACGTGACAACATTACAGTTGCTATTCAAACGATAACTGCCGATACGCCCGCCTTTTTATTAGGCGTTTACGATGGGCATGGTGGCGATAAAGCATCAATTTATGTTGCAGAAAATATTGGCGCAGAATTTAGAAAGCAATGTGCTTTAACTAAAGAGTCCTATGCCGCGCAAGAACTCAGCACTAATAAAAATCAATCGGCTTATCTTCGTGATAATCCTAATCTAGTCCATGATGAAACTATTGAACAAGAAATAAAAGATCCTACTCCTTTAATCGAACAAACTGAGATTGTTGATGATAGTCTTGGTACTTCTGACATAATAAGTCAGGAAGAAAAACCTGTACCCTCAATACCCTTAGTAGAAAAAGAGTTCACTATAAATTCTAGTCAGGATGCGACAAACGAAGAAGGAGAGGAGAAAGAAATAACTTCTTCCATAGCACCGTTTATTAAGCTTAGTCCTAGGACTGATGATTTAATAAAATTTGCAGAAAAAGACGACTCAAATGCACTTAACACGGCTACTGACCAATCTGGCGTGATAAAATACGAAGTAAAACAAGCAGTGCCAGCAATAGAAAATAAGTTAATTATAGGTTTGGGTGAGGATGCAATAAACAAGGAAGTAACTTCTCCATTTGTAGCACCATCCGATAAGCCTAGTCCTATGACTGATTATTTAGATGACTCAAATTCATCTGACTCTGCTCTGGCAAACCAAGAAGAATGTCAACTAATCATTGAACAGTTATTAAAAGCAACGCAAGATTATCAAAAGAATTTATCGAGAAAAAATCAAGAAATTCATGGAATTATTGAGTCACTTCTTAGTACTTTAAATGCTTCTGAAAAAAATCAAGCTACCATCCAAGAGTATTTTAAATTACTGAATACAAAAGAGCCTAAAAAGTCATTTACTAATATTGCGATCATTGAACAGAATAAAGATATCTCAACTAAGCGCTTTATTGCCGGCCTTGCTATCTTTGTTGCAACCTTAGCTACAGGGATTTTACCAGGCCTTGTTCTCATCGGTTTAGTCTATGCCTGCACTGGTAAATCACCGCTCAATTTATTTAAACCAGCTAGCGAGTCGTTTAAAACCGATTTGGAAAAAATTAAAGATGAGCACGCTTTATATTCAAATCCAATGATTTAAGCTCCCTTTTCCAACTAAGAAAATTCTCTTAAAATTTTCTGTAACTCGCTGATGTTATCATCAGCGGATTATTCCTTGCGAATTTTAAAAGGCGCTTAAATTTTTCTATTTGTACTATAATTAAACTTGTTGTATAAGATGTTGGAGTTAATTATGGCCGCTAACGAACGTGAAACCATAAAATTTATCAAAGAAAGCCTGCAAGCAAAAATAAACACGCACAATCCTGATAAAAATATCAATGACATCCTAGCAGACGTAGATCATTTAATTAAAACGGAAGATGACCCATCCGAATTACTTGAACAAACTAGTCATTGTTTAGAACGTCTTCAGGACTATTGTCGTGAAAATAATAATAGAGAGCTTACTAGAGAAGTTAATAAAGCGTTGCAGAATGTTGAAGAACTGAAAGCGCCTGGATTAGAGCGTAAGTTTTTTTAAGGACTAACCATTAAATTGTAAAAAAACAACAGGAGTTGAATTAATTATTCCTGCCATCACCATTCGTAGAAATCGGTAGCAAGTGTTAATTTGTGCCTAATTCTTGATTTCTTATAGAAAGAGCTATAATTTAACTATTCTTTTTAATGAACCTCATACAAATGCTTTGTATTTAATAGGTTAGGGTTCGTTTAGGTTGAATATCGGTAACGTATTTTTTTATAATGGCGTGGATGAGTTAATTGTCATTAGAAAGATCTATTTTTAGACAAAATAATTACACCATGTGCTTCCTCATAGCTGTATAATAAAATTATAAATAACCATATCACCATGAGCGCCAGGAGCTAATATGAACTTTGTTAGTCAGTATGTTTCGCATCAACCTAATGCGCAGGGCTTTATTGAGTATTCACCTGAAGAAAATCATATTTGGCAACAATTGTATGAGCGACAAATGGCTATTTTACCTAATCGGGCAAGTGATGAATTTTTGCAAGGTTTAAAGATACTTGATTTATCACCAAATCATATACCGCAACTTCCTGATATTAGTAGTAAGCTCATTAATTTAACCGGCTGGCAAGTTCAGGCAGTTCCCGCACTTATTTCAGCACGTGAATTTTTTGAGTTATTGGCAGAAAGGCGTTTTCCGGCAGCCACGTTTATCCGTTGTCAGGAAGAATTAGATTATGTGAAAGAGCCAGATATTTTTCATGAAATTTTTGGTCATTGTCCGATGCTAACTGATCCAATCTATGCTGATTTTATCTGCAATTATGCGCGTAAGGTTTTAACTTTTCCTGAAGAACAATGGCCTTTATTACAACGATTATTTTGGTTTACCGTAGAGTTTGGTTTAATTAAAACCAATAAAGGCTTGCGTGCTTATGGCGGCGGTATTTTATCATCTATCAGTGAAACGGCTTATAGTGTAGAAAGTGACATTCCTTTGCGTGTTTTATTTGATCCCATCGCGGCATTTCGAACGCCTTATCGGATTGACATGCTGCAACGCATTTACTTTGTTATCGATAATTATCAAGTATTGTATAACTTTGTTTGCCAAGATCTAGGGCAGCACATGCACAGAGCATGTGAGTTAGGCGAATACCCGCCACTGTTTGAAGTGGATGAAAATAATCCAAGCATTCATATTCATGCCTGTTAAGAAGGCTAAACAATGTCTTCTAATTGTAATGCATGACTAGTCTTGTTAATATCGGTGTACTTTTTGTATTCGTGAGACCTCTTGCATACTTGTAACTTTTTGCTTAAATAAACGTTGCAAGCGTTTCTGCAATTTTATTTATTAATATTAGCTTGCTATGAAGCAAAACATCGATTATACAAGAAGGTTATTGACTGACATATTGTCAAGGAGCATTACTTGATCAAAATACTCATTGTTGACGACCATGCGTTGGTTAGAATGGGTATTCGCCGACTATTAGAGGATTTGCCGGATATGGATGTAGTTGCTGAGGCTGCAAGTGGCGAGGAGGCCCTCTTGTTGGTGAAATCTCACAAACCTGATGTTGTTTTATTAGATATGAAAATGCCAGGCATTGATGGATGGGAAGTAACGCGACGACTTAAGAAATCTAATCCTCATATTAAAATTATTGCTGTGACTGCAGTTTGTGCTGAACCCCTACCAACACGTATTTTGCAATTAGGTGCTATGGGCTATCTGACGAAAGAATCTGGCGCTCAAGAAATGGCGGCAGCTATTCGCAAGGTAGCAAAAGGCGAAAAATATTTAAGTGCTGAAATCGCACAAAAAATGGCTATCAATAGCTTAATGGCTGTGCAAGGCTCGCCATTTGATGCCTTATCAGAGAGAGAAATGCAAGTCATGTTAATGATAACCAGTGGCATGGCCGTGCAAGACATTGCTGATCGTCTATTCTTAAGCACAAAAACGATTAATGGTTATCGTTACCGTATTTTTGAAAAAATTGGCATTAAGAATGATGTTGAACTTACCCATCTAGCGATGAAGCACGGCGTTATTGAAAAGCCGTCAGAGGATAACTAATTTAAGGCTAAGAAGACCTGTTTGTTATTCTTAAATTAATTTCACACTAACAGCAACAGGATTTATTTTGTGCTACAGTTGCAGATAAATCCTGTTACCGATTAAATATATTAGTAGTTGTTTCTATTCTTATCATTATTTATGAACAAGCACGTATTATCTACTGACTTAAGCAATTTTCTTACAAGTCTTACGACTGAGCCTGGCGTTTATCGCATGCTAGATGCACAGGGCAATATTCTTTATGTGGGTAAGGCAGCCAATTTAAAAAAACGAGTCAGCAGTTACTTCACTAAGCAAGCGCTTGGTGCAAAAACACGCTCTTTAGTAAGTCAGGTTGTTGCAGTTGAAGTAACCATTACTAAAACAGAAACAGAGGCGCTGCTTTTAGAAAGTAATTTAATTAAAGCGCTACGTCCTAAATACAATGTTTTAATGCGTGATGATAAATCTTATCCGTATATTCATATTGCATCAGGACATGTGTACCCACGTATGGAGATGTATCGCAGTAAGAGAAAGCCGCAAAAAGGAACTTATTTTGGTCCTTACCCCAGTGCTGCGATAGTGCGCGAAACGTTAAATACCATACAAAAAGTTTTTAAAATTCGCAATTGCAAAGACAGTTATTTTAATACTCGTTCAAGACCCTGTTTACAGTACCAAATCAAACGTTGTACCGCTCCCTGTACAGGTTATATTTCTAAAGAAGATTACCAACAATCAGTCAGTGATGCGGTCAAATTTTTGCAGGGCAAGTGTCAAGATATTCTGAAAGAATTAGAAATACGGATGAGCAAAGCGGTACAAGCGCTTGCTTATGAAGAGGCAGCTGTATTACGTGATCAAATTAAAAGTCTACGCTTAGTACAAGAACAACAAGGGGTTGTGCAATTACGTGGTGATGCTGATGTTATTGCCATTGATGCGCGTGCAGGCTTTGCTTGTGTGCAATGTATTTCTGTTCGTGATGGCCATGTCATTGCAAGTCAAAGCTTTTTTCCAACTGTTCCTGAACTACCCATGGAGGCAGTTGATTTGCGTCAACAAGTGTTAGAAGCATTTATTTCTTTTTATTACGTTGACGTTCCTGAGCGCATCCCCGGTTTATTAGTTCTTGATGAAGCGGTTTATGACTTGCCACTCATTGCCGCGATGTTGACTGAATTACGAGGCAAGGAATGTCGTCTACAAGTTCGCCCGCGTGGTATTAAAGCCCGTTGGCTTGAGTTTGCGCAAAATAATCTCCGCTTAGCTGTAAGTGAACAGGCAGCGTCTGCCGCTAACTTGGCTAAACGTTATGCTGCTTTGGTGGAGCTTCTTGAACTTAATGAGCCTATTGCACGCATGGAGTGTTTTGATATTAGTCATACTCAAGGCAATCAGACTGTTGCTTCTTGTGTGGTGTTTGATGCAGAGGGGCCACGAAAAAGTGATTATCGTCGTTTTAATATTAATGGTATTACACCGGCAGACGATTATGCAGCTATGCAACAAGTATTGTCACGACGCTATAAACGTTTATTGCAAGAACAAAATCTTCCTGATGTCTTAATTATTGATGGTGGTAAAGGGCAAGTAAGTGTAGCACAACAAGTTTTACAAGAGCTTAATATTGAAGGCATTACTCTATTAGGTATTGCTAAAGGTGCTGATAGAAAAGCAGGATGGGAGCGATTAATTTTAGTCAAGCAAGATAAAGAAATATCATTACCAAGTGACTCACCAGCGCTGCATTTATTGCAACATATTCGTGATGAAGCACATCGATTTGCAATTATGGCACATCGTAAAAAACGCCAAGCAGCGGGACTTGAGTCATCATTAGAAATGATTGAAGGGGTTGGCCCTAAGAGACGGCATGCTTTACTACAACGTTTTGGTGGTTTACGCGATTTGGCAAAAGCCCCCATTGACGAAATTGTAAAAGTAAGTGGAATTAATGCCGAACTCGCGGCCCGTATTTATCAGCATTTTCACCCTTAACCTCATTATCTACAGGGGTTTTATAAAAATTTTTTGCGAATTAAATACGTCTAATTTGACAAGCATGCCCTATAAATGACTCAGATTTCTATTTCTTTAGCCTACAAAGTGAGCTTTTAATTGGTTGTTAAGACGAGAATTAATTCTTAATACATATAGTCTTGTTAAGCGACCTATCTTATGTCCTACAGGTTTTCAATGTTGCGCTTACTGAAATGGAAGCGCAGATCAATTTAAGGCTTTCTAGAAATAGATTCCGACAGTATAGGCAGAACTTCATCCAACGCTTGTTTTGAGTTAAAAAAACTTGCTGTGTTTTTTAAGTATCTGTTAGTTCCTTTAGCCTCATTTAACAGCTTACTGTTTTGAACCCCAGCTTCAATATGTATGCCAGAAGCGAAAAACCCTCCGCTAGCCCCTGATGGCTTTTTTCTCACAATAGCCGCTAAATTATCATAGTTTTCGTGATTATTAAAAAAATAAGTATCCTTATCGCCATAGGTTGCTACTACTTCAAATTCTTTCTCAACTAAGCTATTTGATAGTTTATTAGGAACAAAACCGCAGCCCTCCCAATAAATTTGCCGAGCATTAAGTGTGTATATTGAGCTTTTAATCTGTACACTATGGGCAGAATATTTAGTGTCTTTATCATAAATATCTGTAGGATAGAAAGGGCCTATGGCAGTGAAATTTGATAAAATGCCTAATGAGAAATCAAGTATAGGTGGTGAAAGAGTAACTAACCCATTATTCTTATTGCCTACCCTCATTTCCCGCGCCGCAAGATATCCACCAGCGCAAATAAAAACGCCATTACTCCCTGTGGTAAATAATTTTTCTAAGACCTCATTTTTAACCGGTAAATTTAAACTCATCATCATAGCCTGGCCCCCTGGTATAACAATGGTTGTATGTTTAGGATCTAAACCATCTAGATTAGTATCTTTGGTAAAATAGGCCACATCTGGATTGGTAAAAAGAGCTTGATTATATTCCTCAAATAAAGTTTTTAAATCACTTCTTGAAGGCTCAAAATCACCCTCAGACTGTGCTATTAATATTTTTTCAGTAGGCTTACGCATATATTATTTTCAGGAATGGTTTGGCAAATTATAATACAATAAATCAATAAATAAAACAATAATTAAATTAGAAGATAGAGTAACTTATAATTTCTATAGCACTCAGAAGCATGCCTAGAGAGATGACCAATTGAGCGGGTAGGATTCATTTAGCAAAATAACTTCTACTTTAGATCAAACTCACGATTTTGGCCTGGTTTTTGCAATCATTTAATTGAAGCTTAATTCTGTTATTTTGCTTAAATAAAGAAAAAGGCTTTGATGGATTTACTGACACATCGGGCAAGCTGTAATGACGATTTGCTTTAAGGCTAGATGTGAAGCGAGTAAAAAATATGGAATTGAGCAAAAGGAGTACTAAACTTTTTAAGCCGGCAACCGAAATAAGTTAAAAGAAGGATTTTATAAAGCGCAATCTTTCATAAAAATTACTCAGGGGATCACGTCATGAAAAGAATATTGGTGCTGATTACTCTCTTAATACCTGCCTTTGCAGTTCACGCAACCCTTTATTATGGTAAAGGACTCTGTGCTTACCCTCAGTATGAATGTATTAAAGTTGATCGCGGACAGACCTGGGAAAAGCTCTTTCCTGATGAACAGCAGCGTGACATTGTACAGCGTATAAATCGGAGTTATAACTATTTATGGTATGGCAAAGAAATAGTTGTACCACGAGAGCTAGCCAACAAGACCATTTTTGATTTTTCGCCTTTTCCTCTACAAATCAAATCTGATGGTGAAAAACAGGTGATCGTCGATCAAGACAAGCTCGCTTGGGGTGCCTATGATACAAGTGGTAAATTAGTTAATTGGGGGCCAATTTCCTCAGGCATCGATAAGTGCCCAGACAGCAGTCATTCTTGCCGCACAATGACAGGGGTCTTTTATTTCTTCAGTAAAGAAAATGAAAAATGCCGTTCTAATGTTTACCCCATTGGTCGTGGTGGTGCAAAAATGCCTTACTGCATGTACTTTCATAAGGGATTTGCTTTACATGGCTCGGATGACATACCGGGGCATCGAGCAAGCCATGGCTGTGTGAGATTATTTACTAAAGATGCCCTTTGGCTAAACCACGAATTTGTAGAAACAAGTAAGGGAGATAATTTAGGAACTAAAGTAATTGTTCGACCCATCTTAACAACTGCAAGTGGAAAAAGACAATGAACATAATCAGCCAAACTTATTTAAAACAGGTAGCACTCTTGCCCTTGTTACTAGTAGTTTGTAATCCTCTTTTTGCTGAGGAAAAAGAAAACACGAATAACCCAATTGGTTGTCGAAATGAAGGTTATACCTTTGATTTAAAAACGCTTAAGCTAGCACCACGTTCAGCTGGGGCAAGTCAATCGCTTTATGTTATTCTCAATAAATCTGACCAAGCGATTAACTTGTTTCAAATGCGCAATGAAGATAGTTCACGTAGCATGTATTTAAATCACACGGTTAAGGGTAGTCAATGGGCTGTTTTAGCAACCAATGAACCCTTAGTGAAATATATTTGCTCGGTCACTGACGGAAAATCACCTTATGGTAAGGTTGTTGACTGTCAAAATCACCTGCAAGTATGTGAATATACAAATGTAAAATATGGTTTAAACAATCAGGGAAATTATTGGCTTGTAAACACTAACTCTAAAAATGATGCAGTTAGAGCAATTGTACGATACGGTATTATTCCTTCCCTCTAAGGGATTGTACTAATTTGATTAAAAGTGAGGGTATTAATTAATAATTAGAAAGGAAATTTACCATGAAATCATTATTACCATGGTTTTGCCTAGTTGCTGCAGCAGGAAGTCAATTGACCTATGCTGCCAATGGTTTAGAGGCTTATCGACAAGGAAGTTATAATCTTGCAGCAAAAACACTACCAAGTTTAGCTTCTAAAGATCCTGTGGCTAATTATTATCTTGGGTTAATGCGCCTTTATGGCTATGGCGAATTAAAAAATGATACGCTCGCATTACGCTATTTTACCAATGCTGCTAATAAAGGGTTTCTGCCTGCTCAGCGTCTATTAGCAAATTATGCTTTAAGTAAAAATGAGCCTGAAGAAGCATTCAAATGGTTTAAAAAAGCAGCCGAAGCAGATGATACAGCAGCAAACATGTATTGCGCAGCGGCTTATTTAAATGGTTATGGTGTTAAAAAGAATCCAGAAGCCGCAAAACGCTATTATATCGAAGCCTCTAAAAATGGTAATGCTATTGCGCAATATACCTTAGCCATGCATTTTCTAGACAGCCGGCAAGCGCAAAACAAAAAAATGGGCGTGATTTGGCTTAGTAAAGCGGCTGCCCAAGGTAATCTTAACGCCCAAATAAAGTTAGCTGAACTTTACGTAAATGGTGGGGCCGTAACCAAAGACTTAAAGAAAGCAAAAGAATTAGTGCAGCAACCAGCTACAGGGCGTGATCCACTGGCCATGTTTGTTTATGGGCAGATTTTGCGTAAAGAGGGCGATTTACCTAATGCTAAAGAGTGGTTAATAAAAGCTGCAGATGCACAAAATAAAGAAGCCCAAATCGCTCTTTCTGAACTGTATATGGATAAGAAGAGCCCATTTTATGATGAGCAAGCAGGATTTAACTGGTTACTTAAAGCGGCGCAAAATGGATCAAAAGAAGCACAAAAGACCATAGCTAAGTATTATAAAGACGGTAAAGGTGTTGCAGCTAATCCTGAGTTAGCAAAGCAATGGGAAGAAGAAGCAAAGAAAAAAGCCAAAGACACGGCGCCCACTATTGCTGCAGATGTAGCTGTAGCTAAGTGGTTAAGTGACGGCAAAAGCGAGTCTTTTGGTAAAGAATACCAGTTAAGCGGCATTTATAACGCTTGGAACAATCCTTTAGCATTAAAAGAAAATAATTACAACCCAGCCCCCCACCTTGATACGATAACCAGGCAAGAGCTGTATCAGCCACAATTTGCAATGGTAAAGCCTGCAGACATTTCTATTGGGGAGTATTTTGATATTATAGCGCCCACGTTAACTTCAGCTGCTTCTATGAAATCAAGCGGCTTTCCTCGCTATCCTTACTTAAAAGAAGTCGAAAATTTATTACGGGCACAATCCTTAGTTTTACGGCACGAACCAAGTTCAATGTTGATAGTAAGTACACCTTATCACGCACCAGATGAAATAAAGCCATTTAATTATTTAGAGCAGCAAACTGAAGGTTCAGAGCAGAAAGCTAATTTTCAAAGGATTTTAAGTCAATTATATGGACAAGCAATCCTAGGTGATTCGTCTGCCCAATTTGAATTAGGGCAATTATATCAATATGGAATTGGAGTCGCTAAAAATATACCGCAAGCCATAACCTATTTTCAGCTCGCGGCAATGCAACAAGATTTACGTGCTGAATATAATTTAGGTATTCTCTATTTGGAAGGGCAGACTGAGCCTGTCAATTATCAGAAGGGCGTTCAATGGATAACCGACGCTGCTTTTAAAGGTAATCCTTATGCACAATATGTACTAGCTAATATTTATGAGCAAGGACTTGTTGATCCTGAGGGAAGATTAATTGTTAAACCTGATCATGAGCAGGCATTAGCGATGCTCTCAGTGGCCTCATCAATTAATTATGGCCCAGCTCAGTATCAGCTAGCCTCGTTTTTAAGCCAAGATAATGGTACGCAGCTGAGTATGGCTGCTAAACAGGCAAGAACCAACCTTATTAAACGTCTCTACCAAGGTGCAGCAGAGCAGGGTGTTGCTGATGCAGGCTTACCGCTTGCGTTTTATTATGCCATGGATACGAACCCTGAAAAGCAAGCCCAAGCATTTAAAGTAGCCAAGAGTGAGGCTCGCGCTGGTAACCCATCGGCTGCAATTTTATTAGGTTTGATGTATGAACGTGGTATCTCTGTACCTGCTAATCAAGTTGAGGCAATGTACTGGTATCAACAAGCACCTAATAACCCAGTACATCATTTTATCTTAGGTACTTATTATAGTAATGGGAATGGTGTTAGCAAAAGCATTGCACAAGCGCGAGATTTATTACAGCAATCAGCAGCAGCGGGCTTTGCCTATGCCAATTTTAATCTAGCTATATTACGTTATCAGCTAGGGGAAGATTTTCTTCCTGAACTAGATAAGGCACGTCAATTAGGAAATAGTAAGGCTGGCTTATTATTAGCTGATCACTATATGCTGTTAGCTAATAACCCTGATAATATGAAGCAAGCACGTGAAATCTACCAAGATTTTGCTAATAAAGGTGATAAAGACGCTGAGCTTAAACTGGCTTTTCTTTATGATAAGGGGTTAGGTGGCGAACAAAATAATGAACTAGCTACTCATTGGTATCAGTTAGCAGCTGATCAGGATCAGCCTGTAGCGCAATACTTACTTGGTCAACTTTACCAACTTGGCCGCGTTGATCAAACTCCAAATTATGAACTAGCTAAGACCTGGTACAATAAGGCAAAAAGTAATTATACACCTGCCGCGGTAGCCCTAGGTTTCCTCTATGAAACTGTGGATAATGATTATAATAATGCGTTTAACAGCTATTCATTTGCTGCTAACAAGCAAGATAAAATTGCTCAGTATAATCTAGGCTTAATGTATGAAATCGGCAAAGATAGACCAGTTGATTATCCGAAAGCGCAAGAGCTTTATAGTAAAGCTGCAGAGCAAGGTTATGCGAAAGCGATGGCCCAATTAGCTAGTATTTATTTTAGAGGCGATCTTAACAAGCGCGATAATCAGCAAGCACTTATTTGGTATAGAAAGGCAGCTAACTTAAATGATAGTCAGGCCCTTTATCAACTTGGTTTATTGTCTGAAACAGGTGTTTCAGTCAATCTCGATTTTAAGAAAGCAGTGAGTTACTATCAAAAAGCCGCTAATTTAGGCAATGAAAAAGCGAAGCTTGCGCTAGCAAGAATGTATCAATATGGCCTAGGTGTTAGTAAAAATCCTGAAGAGGCCGCATCGCTGTATAAAGAGTTAGCTGAAAATAATAATGCTTATGCGCAATATCAATTAGCCACCCTCTATTTTGATGGCTCATTAGGTGAGCGCCAGCCAGAGCAAGGTCAAGCCTTATTGAAGCTAGCAAGTGATAACGGCAATCAACAAGCGCGTAAAATGCTTTACTGGATGGATGCTTTAAAAGAGCAACGGTTCAGTTATATTGAACCAATTAATTTAAATCAAGTACCTATGCTGGCGGGCCAGACAGCTGATTTAATGTATATGGATGCTATTAATGAGTGGAACAGAGGTGATGAGACATCGTCACGAATGATTTTAAATCAATTGATGAAACGCTTTCCTCATTATACGCCTGCAAAACGTACTTATGAGCAACTTAATCAGCAAGCTAGCGGTGTTGATACGTTGGGTTAATCTTAGGAGCCCGAACCATTCGGTTCGGGTCACAGTTTTTAGAGCGATGGAACCCCGGGATATTGGATAGATACATTCATCCAAAAATAAAAATTAAGCAGCCATACCTTTAACGCGAGCGCTAAGACGGCTTTTAATGCGTGCTGCTTTGTTTTTGTGGATTAAGCCATTGCCAGCTGCCTTATCAATAATGGGTTGGGCTTTAGCATAGGCTGCGCGTGCTGCATCTTGATCACCAGCTTCAACGGCTTTAAGAACGTTTTTAACATAAGTACGATACATAGAGCGTGCGCTTGCATTATGCTGACGAAGCTTCACGTTCTGACGAGCACGTTTGATTGCTGATTTAATATTTGCCACTTAAAAATCTCCACTCACTTTGGTGTCACAAAAAAGTCAATCATGCCTAATCGCTCGATTTTTGTCAATATCTAGCCACTGAAATAAGGTATTTCCTGTAAATAAAGGGGGCATAAAAGCCTAGATTAGGAATTAAATTTGGGCGCAAGTTCTTTCTAAGGATAATCTAAGAAATTCGCTAAACTAATTTAAGCCCTTCTTAGCCCGAATACTGTTAGAAACAAAACCCCAATTCGAAGTGTTTAGCCCGTGTTTGCTTGTTTTTTAGGCTTTTTCCAAACCGTTGAAGGGCATGGATGCCCTTCACCGAGCAACATGGATGTATTTAGCGTGTTTGGAAAAAGCCTAAAAAACAAGCAAACACTAGTTCCGATTCTGTAAAACATAAAAAGTTCGAAGTGAGGCTAAACAAATTTTATTTAACTATCGCCGAATATGGCAGTAACATTATATGATAAGTTTTTTTTATAGACTTTAACATTTATGTCAACCACTCAAACCATGATAACAAAACGTCAAAGCCTTCTACATTCTAGTACCTTGGTCTCTTTTATGACTTTTATATCTCGTATGACAGGATTTGTACGTGATATGTTGCTTGCTCATTTATTTGGTGCCCAAGCTGGAATGGATGCGTTTCTTGTAGCATTTAGAATTCCTAATTTTATGCGTCGTTTATTTGCAGAAGGTGCTTTTTCACAGGCTTTTGTACCGGTACTTGCTGAATACCAGCAAACACAGACGCATGACGATGTACGCACATTTATTGCCCGCGTTGCTGGTCGATTAAGTGCAGTATTGTCTTTAGTCACTATAATCGGCATCCTTGCCGCACCGGTAATCATTTTTATTTTTGCCCCAGGTTTTGGCGAGCACAGTAGTCGAACGTTATTAGCAACAGAAATGTTGCGGCTTACCTTTCCTTATTTAATGTTGGTATCGTTAACAGCGATGGCTGGTGCTGTTTTAAATACTTATGGGCATTTTGTAATTCCTGCGATTACGCCTGTATTATTAAATTTATCATTAATTTTATCTGCTTTCTTTTTAGTACCACATTGTAGCCCACCCATCGTAGGGTTAGCTTGGGGAGTTTTGATTGCAGGAATAGCACAGTTTTTATTTCAACTACCTTTTTTGCACCGCCGGCAATTATTGATAAAGCCTAGTCGAGCGGGTAGTGATGAAGGTGTTAGGCGCGTGATGAAGTTAATGATACCTGCTTTGTTTGGTGTATCTATTGCGCAATTAAATCTAATAGTTGACTCTATCTTTGCTTCTTTTTTAAAAATAGGTAGTGTGTCTTGGTTATATTATACAGATAGATTAACTGATTTTCCCTTAGGTGTTTTTGGTGTGGCCATTGCTACAGTGATTCTTCCTCATTTATCACGTCGCCATGCTGAACAAAATGCGGAGCATTTCTCTTCTGCACTAGATTGGGGCTTAAGAGCAATATTGTTAGTTGGGATACCTGCAAGTATCGGGCTTATCTTTTTCTCCATGCCGCTTATTGCTTCTTGTTTTGCTTATGGCAAATTTTCTAGCATAGATTTAATACAAACTCAAAAAAGTTTAATTGCACTTTCACTAGGTATTCCAGCCTTTATGATGGTCAAAGTGCTAGCCTCAGGCTTTTATGCCAAACAAAATATTAAAACGCCGGTGAAAGTAGGTGCTATTGCTATGATTGTTAATAGTCTATTATGTGCTTTGCTAATTTGGCCTTTAGCACACGCAGGGTTAGCCTTAGCTTCTGCATTAGCCGGGTATGTTAACAGTATTATTTTGTTAATTTTGCTTAAGCGGCGCAACATTTATCAGCCAAGAAAAGATTGGCTCTTTTTTATGTTAAAATTACTGTTTGCTAATATTGTGATCGCCCTATATTTATATTTAATGACGGGGACAATGGTTGATTGGCTAAGTCTTTCGCCGCTAGCTCGAGTAGGAAAGCTTTTTGCCCACGTCGGTGTTACCATCATTATTTATTTAACTATTTTATATCTCTCAGGTATGCGAATTGCGCAGTTTCGGGGTTTTAGTAAGGAGTAAATATGAATATTGCTAATTTTTATCAAAGTTCTCCTAAAGAGGCGCACCCTTTATACTTAACAACTCAGAAACAATGGGCTGAAGGCTTAGTTAATATCCCAGAGGAAGAGCATCATTTATTTAACTTACAGCAGTTTACAGGTAAGTTAGGAGATATCTGTTTAATCATGAATGCAGATGGTGTATTGACTAAAGTCTATGTAGGCTCAGGTGATGAAAATGACGCGCTAGCCTTGGCATATGCAGCTACTCGTTTGCCTGCAGGCTTATATGAGCCTCAACAAGAACTTTCACAACTTGCATTGTCTTATTGGGCTTTAGCTCAGTATCAATTTACTGAATATAAACAGCCAGCGGAGGTCGTAATCCGCTGTTTATTGATTAGCGAAGAGGCATTAGAGGCGGTTAAGAACCAAGTAGAAGCTATTTTTTTAATTCGCGATTTAATTAATAGGCCTGCGAATGATTTAGGCCCTAAAGAGCTTGCCTTAGTGGCGGAAGAACTTGCCAAGCAATATAATGCGACGTTTGAACAATGGGTTGATGAAGAATTATTAACAAATAATTTCCCCGCCATTTATGCGGTAGGTAAGGCTTCAGCAAATAAACCTAGATTACTTGCGCTTAGCTGGGGTAATGTCAGCCACCCACGCATTTCTTTAATCGGCAAAGGGGTATGTTTTGATAGTGGTGGGCTTGATATTAAACCTTCCATTGGGATGCGGAATATGAAAAAAGACATGGGTGGTGCTGCCCATGTTTTAGGTTTAGCGCAATGGATTATGGCATGCCAGCTTCCTGTTTATTTACAAGTGCTTATTCCGGCGGTTGAAAATTCAATTGGGCCACAAGCATTTAGGCCCGGGGATATCTTAACCATGCGTAATCAGCTGACTGTTGAGGTAGATAATACCGACGCTGAAGGTCGATTAATTCTAGCAGATGCTTTAGTAAAAGCGGGTGAATTTAATCCAGAAATGATTATTGATTTTGCAACCTTAACAGGTGCTGCCAGGGTTGCAGTAGGTACGGAAATTGCAGCAATGTTTACAAATGATGATAATTTGGCCAGTGAGTTAATAATGGCATCTAAAGAGGTAAACGATCCAATCTGGCAATTACCGCTTTTTGACAATTATAGTTCAATGCTTGATTCTGGGGTTGCAGACTTATCAAATTGTGGTAATACGCCTTATGCTGGCGCGATCACGGCAGCTTTGTTTTTAAAACGTTTTGTACCACCAACGGCGTCTTGGGTACATTTTGATATTATGGCATGGAATGTAAGCAGTAAACCTGGCAAACCAGAAGGAGGCGAGGCCATGGCGATAAGAGCCGTAGCACATTATTTACAAAAAACATATGGTTCGATGACAAAATGATATAGCACAACCCATGAAGCCTTATACTTCGTTGCGAGCTCGCTCGATTAAAACTTAGTGGATAACGCTACATGTAATAAGGGTTTAAGATAAGGAAAAGTAATGGATCAAAAAGTTTTTGTAAATCGTATCTTAAATATGAAAAAGATTAAGCTCATTGGTTTAGATATGGATCATACGCTTATACGTTATAATACTAAAAATTTTGAAACACTTGTTTATAATATTGTTGTTGAAAAACTTATTACCGATAAAGGCTATCCTGTTAGCATTCGCGAGTTTACTTTTAATTTTAATGATGCGATTCGCGGCTTAATTGTCGATAGCAGCAATGGTAATATTTTAAAATTAAGCCGCTATGGTGCAATTCGCCAAAGTTATCATGGTACTAAGCCAATTAGTTACCCTGAACAAAAAAAGATTTATCGCAGTATTTACGTTGATTTAAAAGATCCTAACTACATGGCTATTGATACTTCTTTTTCGATCGCTTTTTGTGTTTTATATGGGCAATTAGTTGATTATAAGGATCAATACCCTGATGAATTGCCAGGCTATGGCCAAATAGCCTTAGATGTGCTTAGTAGTGTAGATAAAGCACATGCTGACGGAAGTATAAAAAATTATATTAGTCAAAACCTTGGCGAGTACGTTCATAAAGATAAAGCAGTGGTTGAGGGTTTAAAGCGCGTAAAACGCTATGGTAAAAAAATATTTATTCTCACCAATTCTGAATATTACTACACTAAGTTATTATTAGAATATGCGATTAACCCATTTTTAGAACCTGGCGAGGATTGGCGGGATCTATTTGAATACGTGATCACCTTAGCTGGAAAGCCACGTTTCTTTTATGATAATCCACGATTTTTAGCTGTAAATCCACTTGATGGCACGATGACTAATTTTCATGGTGGAATTAAGCCTGGTATTTATCAAGGGGGCTGTGCTAGAAAATTTACTGAAGATTTAGAAGTAAAAGGGGATGAAATACTATACATAGGTGACCATATTTACGGTGATATTCTTCGTTTGAAAAAAGATTGTAATTGGCGCACAGCGCTGGTTGTTGAAGAATTAAGCGAGGAAATAGAATCCCAAACCCGCGCGCTGCCAGTCGAGAGGCAAATTATTGCCGCTATGGAGACTAAAAAAGAATTAGAGCAAAATTATATAGATGCCTACACTAAAAGCATTGATGAAAACACAGAAGCTTATCAAGATGAAATTAATAGTTGGCAACAACAGATTGTCGCTATTGATAATCAAATAACCAAACTGTTGCGAGAGCAACAAACGTTTTATAACCCTAGATGGGGGCGTGTTTTTAGAGCTGGTGCTGAAGAAAGCTATTTTGCGTACCAGGTTGATCGCTTTGCCTGTATTTACATGGAAAGATTATCAGATTTATTAGCACATTCACCATTGACTTATTTTAGAGCTAATCGCCGCAGGTTAGCGCATGATGTTGAATTATAGAGAAAAAATGTAGCCTGTTTGCTTGCAAACAGGTTCTCAATTCAAGAGTCCTATCATTGAGTGGCTTCATTTTGCTGTCATTCCCATGCAGATGGGAATCCATGTTCAAATTGACATGATGCTAACATTAGAGATGGATCTCCACTTACGCGGAGAGGCATTGTTGCGTGGATAGAATAAGTGCTCAAAACGACCTTGTAGATATTGTCTTTAAAAGCAAGCAAAATTTCATTAAAGGTTTTTGTTTTTTTAAGACAGCATTTACTTGCCTTATCTAACTTAAGTCCAAAATACCGTGGCTTGACCACGGTATCCATACCTTTGTGCCACTTCACTGGATACCGCGGTCAAGCCGCGGTAATTCGGTTGTGATTATATTTCATACTAAATAAACGTAGCCTGGGTGAAACGAAGTGAAACCCGGGTTTAGGCCCTATGGGCCTGCGCCTGAGCTACATTTTAATTTATCCACGCGACGATGCCACGCGGAGACGACAATAAAAAATTAAATAAGACGATAAGCAAGCCGAGAAGATAAGCTATTTTGATTAAATGAGTTTGATTTCAGCGAAACTATTTTTAATTCAAAATTAACAAGACCTTGTGGAAATGTCAGATTTTATTAAAAATATGGACAATTTAATTAATATTAAATCAATTTGTTCATTGATTATCACTATCTAATGAGCTACTGTTATAGTAAAGATGGTATTTTCTGCTCAGCTAACACCAGTGCGTAGGAAGCCAGATTGAAAACGCGGTGTGAATCTTAATAGAAGTTAAGTTTCCTAAAGCATTTCAGAAGGCATCCACCTTACACAAAGAACTGTAGCCAGAAATACCGTCTTATCTTTTTTCCTCTAGCCTTTCAATACCCTTTCGATTGATTTTATCTCTATCTCAAAAGACTATTAATTAAATAAAATTAAGTTTTCCTGCCTAAATCACTAGATATTAAAATCTCTACTATAATTAAACCAATATTCTACGCGCTTATTAGCTGTATTATTAAAATTTTGTGTAGGATATGGACTTATAAACCTTATTTTATAAGTAATTTCATGGAGCGAATTATGATGAAAAAGTTAAAGAATATTATATCATTAATAATTTTAGGATTTGGCTGTTCTGTGTTTGCAGCTGCAACTACAACTACAACTGAGAAAGTAGTTATTACTGGTGAGCCCATCGTTTTACAGCAAACTGGCTCAGGTGATGCAGTGATGTATACATTACCAGCTGATGCTGTATCTACTACTACCACCTATCATTATGTTACTGTAAATGGCACAAACAGAGTTTGTTATAGCAGTGCTCAGCCTAATTTGGGTAATATTGATATGGTAACTATTAACGTGTCTTCTGGTGGTACCACATCGCCCTGGTATTGCTATGCAGCAGATACAACTGTGTTTGAAATACAACCTGCTGGTACTACTACAACTACCACAACTTCTTCTTAAGAAGCCAATATTGCTCAATTAGATTTAAGCTAATTGAGCAATGTCTACTCTTTCGTTGCTTCTGAGAGCCAATCTTTAATAGCAACTTGTGTTTCATAAATTACCTCTAATAGCTGTATACACAACTGATCGAGTAATTTTTTGTGCTGCGCTTTTAGATAATATTCGACATATTGAGACGCTTTTTGTAATTTAATTGTGCCGCAATAAATAGCATTGCCACGCACTTTATGGGCTAGCGCCTTAATGATGGTATACTCTTTTTTTTGATACGCTTTTTTTAACGCAGCCTCATCTTCAGGCAGGGCGTCATTTACCATCATAGCTAATAAATCCTTATAAATAACTAAATTCCCTGTATATTTAATACCTATCGCAATATCTAAAAGAGCAAAAGGAGTCAATTCAAATAATTGAAACTCATAGTCAGGTAAATTAGGGCCAATTCCTGGAGTCACTGTTTGTTCTAATTGGCCATTACTAGATAAAAATTTAGCAACCATTTCTTGCATCATTTGTAAATGAAGCGGCTTAATAAATACTTCCTGCATACCTGCTTTTAAACAGGCTTGCTGCTCTTCCTGACTAATTTGGGCGGTTAAGCCAACAATAGGAATACACTTAATTTGATTGTGGTGCTCGTAGGCGCGAATCTCTTGACAGAGCTCTATACCTGATATTCCTGGTAAACCAATATCAGTAATTATTAGATTAAATGGCATGTCTTTAACTAATTGTAATGCTTGTTCGCCATCTTTTGCTGACATCGAATAATAACCTAATTTAGTAATAATAACTTCCGCTAAGCTTAATGCGATAGGATTATCTTCTACTAATAAGATGTGTGGGGGGCTTGTTGTTTTTAACGAGGGAACTTTAGTATGATTCATGCCTAATTACCTTACTAGAAAAAATTAAGCGTTTAATAAGAGTGTTGACGTTAAAAAGGGTAAAGTAAATAGTATTATGTATTGGCTAACTTAATTAAGCTTTAAATTAAGTTAAGCAGTACGAATAAAAATTTGTGTGTAATAAATTTTTCCTTTTTTATCATAGGCAATACCTATGCCTGTTAAGTTATAATTACCCATAATATTTTTTTTATGCCCTGGGCTTTTTATCCATTCTCTAACGACAATTTCAGCATTTTTGTAATTATAGGCAACATTTTCTGCACCACTATGGGCTTGTTTAATGACAGCATATAAATTTTTGATGCGTTTAGCAAAGCCTTGATGGCCAAAGGGTACGCGATGAGCCGCCATGTCTTGGCTGTGCAAGGTTGCTTCCTTAGAAATGGCATTATTCATTTGTAACGCTGATCGGCCATGCTTAATACGGTATTGGTTGATATATAGCAGAATATCCTGCTGCATCTGGTAAGTTTTACTTTCAAGTGCCGCTGTTTGGGCATGGGCTCCTGCTTGAAAACAAGAGGCGATTACCAAGAAAATTAGGCTATTTATGACTATCAAGTTATTTTTCATGTCTTCATTCCTAGCAACAACCACAAAAAATCGTCATATTATACCTAATTATTTCCGTTATGAAAAATTAGTTTTTAAAATGTTAATTAATTTATCAATTATCTCAGAGGCTGTATTTATCTTGATAATTAAAACCAGTCAACCGTAGACAGCAAACTGGTTAAAAGGAGACTTAATTTATAAACAGAAGGCTTAACTTAAGCGTTTATAAAAGTCATGGCCAATAAAGCGGGCGCCTGGGCCTTCATGGGTAATGTCACTTGCCTGTTTATTTAGAATAGAAAGCGTATCGAGTGTTTCTTTATCGTTATCAAAATTACCACTGATACTAAGTACCGAATCACATATAGGATAAGACACACTGAATGTTAAAGCATTGCCAAGAAGATACCCGGTAATAGGGCGTTTGGTGTCAATGGCTTGTGGGCAGGTCTTAGAGGCAACAGCCGTGGTAAAATAGCCGGCAATTTTATTATCAGGCAGAATTTTTAATTCTAAAACTGAACCACGTTGATTTTTTAAAGAAATTGTATTTTGCGCCGCCAAGGCAGATTGATTAAATACAGCCAACAACAAGAACGACATAGGTAAAAATTTAGAATTCATTTGCACAGTACTTATGTAGTTAAATTAAAACGTAGCTTATCTTAACACGCCATTTAAGCGCTTCAATCATTTGTTTGTTAATTATAAAAATAACTGATAACTTTGATTTACCGCTTACAAAGTAGGTGACAAGATTTCTATACCCTTTAAGGTGAATAAATATAGAAATCAACTAGTTAATGGTTTAGTATGAAAAAGCATGACTTAGGAAACTACGTTATGTCATTACTTCTCTCAATTAGGTTTAATAATTATGAATGAACTTGATATCTTACGACTATTTTATGATGAAATGACAACTCGAGGTGAGACGCGGGATAATGTTTTTTTAAATATTGATGAGGTAGCTGTCGAAATTCTTTCTAATAAATTAGGCTACCCTGTTTCATTACAAGAAGCACAACGTGTGACTGATATTTGTATTGCCAATGAATGGTTAGAGAGAACGACCATTGATCCTGGGTATAATTTTCTATCATTAACAGCTATAGGGTTACAAATTGTATTAGCGAATCAATATACTTAATGCTACGCTATTTTACGCAATAGTGTGCGTATGCAAGTCATATTGTTTGCTGCGATATAAGCGATAATGAACCCTGCTTAACTCTTTTGCTTGTTCATTATTAAGCACGACTTCCATAATACGGGAGAAACGTAAATAAAACGCAGGAATTTCATCAGCTAAATTCAGTAAAATATCATGATAACCTTTCGGTTCATCGCCATAGCCAATTTGAATAGGTGGCGGCGGCTTAAGCCCTTCTCCTTGCAAATGATGTGGGATAAAGCTGTCATCTTTAAATGTCCACAGTAGTTCATCAATTAATTCCGCATCTTGCTTATTATTACAATAAACAAAGACATTGTGCTGACGAGCGTAAGCTTTCTCGAGCAAGCGGCAAGCAAGTAACCAGCGCGCTTTAGCGTTATCGCTGGTCATTAAGTAAAAATCAACGCGTATTGGCTGCATGGCGTAATAACTGTATTAATAAGGGTACGGGACGCCCGGTAGCCTGCCTTTTTTTACCTGATACCCAGGCAGTTCCGGCAATATCTAAATGGGCCCAACGGTATTTTTTAGTAAAGCGTGACAAGAAGCAGGCGGCGGTGATGCTGCCAGCTGTTCTGTCAAATCCTGCGTTAATCATATCCGCAAGCGGGCTATCAATGGCGTCTTGGTAGGCATCTTCAAGTGGCATGCGCCAACATTTATCATTACTTTCTTCGGCAGCGATTAGGATTTGCTCGGCCAGGTCATCATCTTCTGTCATAAATCCTGTATTCACACTACCTAAAGCAACAACCATGGCGCCAGTTAAAGTAGCAATATCAATAACAAATTTTGGCTTAAACCGTTCAGCATAAGTTAGCGCATCCGCTAAAGCGAGGCGGCCTTCGGCATCAGTATTTAGAATTTCAATGGTTTGGCCAGATAAGCTAGTGACGATATCGCCTGGTTTAACAGCAGAACCACTAGGAAGATTTTCGGTAGCCGGGATAAGTCCGACGACATTAATGGGTAATTTTAATAAAGCACATGCTTTAAGCGTACCTAAAACACTGGCGGCACCTGCCATGTCGTATTTCATTTCATCCATGGCATTAGCAGGTTTAATAGATAAGCCACCTGAATCAAAGGTAACCCCTTTGCCTACTAGCACAATAGGATTACTGTTATTACCACAGTTATATTGTATTTCGATGAAACAAGGAGGCTCATTTGAACCTTGACTAACAGCAAGAAAGGAACCCATGCCTATTTCTTCAATTTCTTTCTTATTAAAGAGAGTTGTTTTAATGGAATGGTGTTCTTTTGCAAGCTCTAAGGCTTGGTGGCCTAAGAAAGTCGGTGTACAGTGATTAGCAGGCAAGTCAGCTAACGTTTTAGTCAGTTCTATACCTTGGGCTATGCCTGTGGCAGTATTAATGACGGAATCATCTGCTTCTTTTAAATAAAACTGGATAGATTGAAGGCTTTTTTCTTTCTTCTTAACCGTTTTGAAGGTGTTTAGCTGATAAATTTGGCTATCAATGTGCAAAAGCATTTGCATAACTTGCCAATTAGCATCATGCTCAATGATTTGTGGTAGGCAGATAGTTGCTGTTTGTATACGTTGTTTTAACAAAAGGGTAATTACTTCATCCAAGCGTTTACGTAGAGCTGTTTTGTTAAATTTATTTTGATTACCACAATGAACTAGCAATATGTTAGGATCGTCGATATTACTGTGCCAAACCCAGTCACCGCTTTCTTGCAATTTTTGCGCTAATTGGGAAATTAGTTTTAAATAAGGATGGGCAGGTTTAGGAAGTTCTTGATAGTCCTGATTGGCAAAAATGCCAATCACCAGGCAGTCGGTCGTAATTGACTCTAAAGAATTGATTAAGCCGTAGTGCATTGTCATGCTTCCTATCATCCATAAAAATTGCTAGTTTACAGAAAGTTAATGATCATGCAAATGGGTAATTGTTAAGAATTAATTTTATGGGCATTTTGACATATGACGATAATTAGTTAGAGAACTAGGCTGTGTTAATTTTCCGCTATTTAGCCAAAGAGGTATTTGTCACGCTAACCTCGCTTACGACTATTTTGCTACTCATTTTCATGAGTAACCAATTTGTGCGCTATTTAAATAGGGTAGCAAGTGGGCAAATTCCTTTAGCCATCATTATGAAATTAATGATGCTTGAATTGCCTAATTTAATGGCATTACTTTTACCGCTTGGTTTTTATGTGGCTTTACTTATTGCTTATGGCCGTATGTATGCAGACAGTGAAATGACGGTGCTGCAAGCCTGTGGTTACGGCCCATCTCAACTTCTTAAACACAGTTATATTATGGCATTTTTTGTCAGTGCTTTGGTCATGATTCTGATGCTTTGGGCCAGCCCACTTATTGCTGTAGAACGTATAAAATTATTACGTACTACCGGTATACAAACAGTCATTCAAACTATTATTCCTGGCCATTTTCGAGCAGTATCCCAAGGGAAGGATGTTTTTTATATTGAATCTATGAGTCGAAATCATCAAAAAGCAAAAAATATTTTCTTAGCCAGACAAACTGTTAAAAATAAACAACCTTTTTGGGACATTGTATGGGCTAATCAAGCCTTTGCGGAAACGGATGAAAAATCTCATGAGGATTACTTAATTTTAAATAAAGGAAGCGAATATGAGGGCTTGCCAGGGCAGGCAGACTATCGTGTTGTTAACTTTGACCAATACAAAGTGCGTCTACCGCACCCAACTGTTGAAATTAAGAATGATGTTCGTACTATAAAAACAACCAATCTTTGGCCTTTTCTAAATCCTGATAAGCGCAAAGCAGCTGAATTACAATGGCGTTTTTCTATTCCCTTAATGGTGCTGACCCTCACCTTAGTTGCTGTGCCTTTAAGTAGAGTTAACCCGCGTTCTGGTAAATTTGCTAAGCTTTTGCCAGCAATCATTTTATATATTGTTTATGCTAATTTCATGTTTGTCGCACGTGATTGGCTCATCGATGGCAAAATTTCAACCGTTTTTGGTATGTGGTGGGTTCACTTAGTGGTATTGGGTATTGGCTTTTTTCTTATTTGGAGAAACTGGGTGAAACTAGGCTAGCTAATTATGAAATTGATTGATCGTTACATTGCTAAAACTATCCTAGCTGCCACAGGCTTAGTCACCTTAATGCTTGCTGGATTGCAACTATTTATACTTTTTGTTAATCAAATAGATGATTTAGGCCGTGCTGATTTCGGTATTGTACAGGCATCAATCTTTGTGTTACTACAAATGCCTTATCAAGTTTATCTTTTTTTTCCCATGGCAAGCTTACTGGGCTGTTTAATTGGTTTAGGTATCATGGCGAATAATCGTGAATTAATTGTCATGCGAGCAGCAGGGCTTTCTATTGGTCAAATTACTATCTCTGTATTAAAAGCCGCGTTAATTTTAATATTTATAGTAACCATTGTTGCTGAGTTATTAATACCTAGGTTATCTCATTTTGCAAATAAGCAAAAATTACACGCAGTAAGTGGCGGTCAGACATTAACTACCAGCCAAGGAATATGGTTACGCTATCATAATGATTATATTGCTATTGGTGGCGTGCTTCCTAATCACACGCTATATCATATTTATCAATTTCGTTTTAATGAAGCACATCAGCTAACCTTAGCACGTAAGATTGATTATGCGGTTTTGATCAATAATCAATGGCATGCAGGCCAAGTGAAAGAAACCATTATTCAAGACAATTACACTCAAACACGCGAAATTGCTCAGATGCCTTGGGATGTTTCCATAAATCCGCTCGTTTTAAGTTTAAGCATGAGTGAGCCCGATGAAATGACATTGCGTGAAATTAAGCAATTTTTACGTATTCAAAAGCGCAGTCATCAAGCGGCAGTTAATTTCCAGCTTGCCTATTGGCAGCGGATTATACAGCCGCTAACGACGGTGGTCATGATGATTCTGGCTATTCCTTTTATATTTGGCCCCCTGCGTTCATCAACCATGGGTTCAAAATTACTAGCGGGTGCAATTGTAGGTTTTGGTTTTCATATCTTAAATCGTTTTTTTGGGCCAGTTAGTCAAGTATTGCAATGGCCGGCAGTAGTAGCCGCCCTGGGGCCTACTCTATTATTTGCTATCCTTGGTATTTATTTAATGCAAAGGGTTAGGTAATGTTTGCTGCTAGACACTTACTTGAAACCATGTTTAATCCTTTTTTTCTCACCTTATTGTTATTTGCCATTATTTTAATTGTCTTTTATAAAAAAAAGACTGAGCGGCGTATTTTTTATGGCTGTTTAACCGTTTTTTGCTTGTTGTTACTTTTTAGCACCGGCTGGTTGCCACAATTGACAGTTAAATGTTTAGAAAATCAATACCCCATAATTAATAAGCCAGACCCCAATGTAAAATGGGTGGTTGTTTTAAGTGGGGGGCAGACACCTTATGCCAACAGGCCTGCAAACATGCTGCTTTATAGTGCCAGTCTTAAGCGCCTAATAGAAGGAGTGCGTTTGTACCGCCAGTTACCGCAAGCAAAATTAATGTTGTCTGGAGGAGGGTATGGCCAAGATGCTTCAGAGGCGCAGCGTATGGCCGATGTAGTCACTTTTCTAGGAGTCCCAGCAGATAAAATTCTTCTTGAAAAAAGCTCTATCAATACCGCGGCGCAGGCAAAATTATTAAAAAAATACCTTAAGAATGAGCCTTTTTATCTAGTCACTTCAGCCACACACATGCCAAGGTCGATGTACCTATTTAAACAACAAGGATTAAACCCTATTGCAGCGCCCACTGATTTCACTATTTATTGGGATAATGAATATCAACGCAAAGTGTATTTGCCTAGTCCGCAAAATTTAGTGTATTTAACGGTGGCTTGGCATGAGATTCTAGGCCTGCTATGGCAGAAAATGCATGTATTATAATCAATTTTTGAAAGTGATTTTATAGCAGGGCTCTAAAATTCGTTTCTATAAAGATATTGAGCTATTTATTTTTATACAAAATATGAAGGTGGGGTTTAGTATAATTAGTACATAACCATGGCTCTACTATTTCCTTACTAAATTCCAAATTATATTAGTATTAACGTTTTAAGCGTAAGGCCCCTAAAAGTCCAAAAAGTGCTTTTTTTTAAAAAAAACAGCAAACTAAAGAACAATGATTAAAAATTTTGGGCGTTTTAAGTAAAATAGATATAAATTTTAAGCTAAAGTTTGTAAAATACCTTAATTTGTCTTTTTAGTAGTAAGTATGCCAAAACGTATTGATATTAAATCCATCTTAATTCTTGGTGCTGGTCCTATCGTAATTGGGCAGGCGTGTGAGTTTGATTACTCAGGAACTCAAGCTATCCGTGCTTTAAAAGAAGAAGGGTATCGAATTATTTTAGTTAATTCTAACCCAGCAACGATTATGACGGATCCAGAACTGGCAGACGCTACTTACATTGAGCCAGTACAATGGGTTGAAGTTGCCAAAATTATTGAAAAGGAGCGCCCGGATGCTTTATTGCCTACCATGGGAGGGCAAACTGCTTTAAATTGTGCACTTGATTTGGTAAGAGAAGGAATTTTAGCTAAATTTAATGTAGAAATGATTGGCGCGACCCAAGAAGCAATTGATAGGGCAGAAGACAGAGATCGCTTCCGGCAATTAATGAAAAAAATTGGCTTAGAGATGCCTCGATCTGCCATCGCTCATAGCTTAGAAGAAGCGTTTCAAGTGCAAGCCCAGCTAGGTTTCCCAGCTATTATTCGTCCTTCTTTTACCATGGGCGGTAGTGGTGGCGGTATTGCCTATAATCGGGAAGAGTTTGAAGAAATTTGCACGCGTGGCTTGGATTTATCACCTACTCGCGAGCTATTGATTGATGAATCAGTCCTAGGCTGGAAAGAGTATGAAATGGAAGTGGTGCGTGACAAAAATGATAACTGTATCATTGTTTGTACCATTGAAAATTTTGATCCCATGGGTGTTCACACGGGTGATTCAATTACAGTGGCCCCGGCTCAAACCTTAACCGATAAAGAATATCAGCGCATGCGTAACGCAGCAATTAAAGTATTGCGTGCAGTAGGAGTTGATACGGGTGGCTCTAATGTTCAATTTGCAGTTAACCCTGAAGATGGCCGTTTATTAGTGGTAGAAATGAATCCTCGGGTGTCACGCAGCTCGGCATTAGCATCAAAAGCAACAGGCTTTCCTATCGCAAAAGTTGCAGCCAAACTTGCAGTAGGTTATACCCTAGATGAGCTACAAAATGAAATTACCGGCGGTAAAACGCCTGCTTCATTCGAGCCAAGTATTGATTACGTGGTTACTAAGATACCACGGTTTAATTTTGATAAATTTCCAGAAACACCAACCATCTTAACGACGCAAATGAAATCAGTTGGTGAAGTCATGGCTATTGGTGCTAACTTCCAAGAGTCACTACAAAAAGCCATTCGTAGTTTAGAAATTGGACGTACGGGGCTACATCCACTCTTTAAAAAAGGAGATGATTTAGCGCGCCTGCGAGGTCACTTGCGTGAGCCTACACCCAATAGGCTATGGTATATTGCGGATGCTTTTAGGCAAGACCTATCTCTTGAAGAAATTTATAATGAAAGCAAAGTTGATCCATGGTTTTTAGCACAAATTCAAGAATTGGTGCTCACAGAGCGAGCTATCTTTGGTAAAACTTTGGATGAGTTAGATAAATTCACATTAAAGCAGTTAAAAAAGCAAGGCTTTTCAGATGCTTATATTGCTCGCCTTCTTTATTGCCATGAAGACCTAGTGAGAGCGCGTCGCTTAGAATTAGGTATAGTACCGGTTTATAAGCGTATTGATTCTTGTGCGGGTGAATTTCCAAGTAATACAGCTTATATGTATTCTTGCTATGAGTCTGTTTGTGAGGCGCGACCTGAAGACAATAAGCAAAAAATTATGATTCTAGGCGGCGGCCCTAACCGGATTGGTCAAGGAATTGAATTTGACTACTGTTGTGTACATGCGGCAATGGCTTTGCGTGAAGCCGGTTATCAAACCATTATGGTAAATTGTAATCCTGAAACTGTGTCAACTGACTTTGACATATCCGATAGACTTTATTTTGAACCAGTCACCTTAGAAGATGTTTTATCAATTGCTGCTCTTGAGAAACCTATGGGAGTCATTGTTCAATATGGTGGACAAACGCCATTAAAACTAGCACGGGCATTAGAGGAAAATGGCGTGCCAATTTTAGGAACATCGCCAGATTCAATTGATATGGCAGAAGACAGAGAACGTTTCCAACAGTTAGTGACCGAATTAAAACTTCATCAACCACCTAATGGCACAGTTCGCAGTCTCGAAGAAGCCATTGAAGTAGCTAAGCGAATTGGCTACCCTCTAGTTGTGCGGCCCTCTTATGTATTAGGGGGACGAGGCATGGAGGTTGTTTATCATGAAGAAGATCTTCGCTATTATTTAGAGCACGCCGTTGCTGTCTCTAATGATTCGCCCGTGTTACTAGATAAATTTTTAAATGATGCCATTGAAGTAGATATTGATGCTGTCTGTGATGGTAAAGATGTGTTGGTTGGCGCAATTATGGAACATATTGAACAAGCTGGAGTGCACTCAGGTGATTCTGCTTGTACCTTACCACCCTTTAGCCTCAGTGTGGTGGTCCAACAGGATCTAATCGAACAATTACGACAAATGGCATTAAAATTAGGTGTCGTTGGTTTAATTAATGCGCAGTTTGCTATTCAAGCTGATGATATTTTTGTGCTCGAAGTAAATCCTCGAGCATCAAGAACCGTTCCATTCGTTTCCAAAGCGACGGGTTTATTAATGGCAAAAATTGCTGCTCGGTGTAAAATTGGCCAGAGCTTGAAGCAACAAGGTTTAAGCCAGCATTATCCAATGCCTCCTTTTTACTCTATTAAGCTACCTGTGTTTCCTTTTATAAAATTTCCTGACGTCGATTCAATTTTAGGCCCTGAAATGAAGTCCACTGGCGAGGTCATGGGGATTGCTAGACGTTTCGGTCAGGCTTACGCTAAGGCTCAATTAGGGGCGGGATGCAATATTACTAAACGGCGTCGTGCGTTTGTTTCAGTTAGGGATGCTGATAAAGCACGGGTTGGCGAAATTGCCAAACGCTTAATTCAGCTTGGTTTTGAAATTATTGCGACACGCGGTACAGCGCTTGTTTTACAGGCAGCAGGTATTGATTGCCGGCGTGTGTTTAAAGTAGCAGAAGGACGTCCGCATGTGGTTGATTTTATTAAAAATCATGAAATTGATTTCATTGTCAATACGACAGACGGCAAGCAGGCTACTGCTGATTCTTTTGCTATTCGGCGCAATGCACTACAACATAAGGTAAGTTATACTACCACGTTATCTGGCGCTGAAGCAGCATGCTTAGCTATGAAGTATGAGGATCGGGAAACGGTAACTCGATTACAGGATTTACATTAGGGGTAATTATGCAAAAACATCCAATGACAATTCAAGGAGCGGAAGCTCTTAAAAATGAATTGCACCGTTTAAAGTTTGTTGAGCGTCCACGGATTGTGGAAGCGATTGCAACTGCACGCGCACATGGGGATTTGAAAGAAAATGCTGAATATCATGCGGCACGTGAGCAGCAAAGTTTTAACGAAGGTCGCGTTTTAGAATTGGAAGCTAAACTTGCTAATGCTCAAGTCGTTGACATTACTAAACTTCCTAATAATGGCAGAGTGGTATTTGGCGCTACTGTACGTGTTTGTCATTTGCAAAATGACACAGAAATGGTCTTCCAAATAGTGGGTGAGGATGAAGCTGATATTAAGCTTAATAAAATTTCTTATAGTTCACCTATTGCTAGGGCACTTATTGCTAAACAGGAAGGTGATACAGTAACAGTAGAAACACCCGGGGGCGTGGTAGAGTATGAGATTCTTGAGGTAGAGTATACTTAAGGCGAAAGATGCCTCCTATTTATCTAACCTTCTTGAGGTAGTCACAAGATATTAAGGTAGGTTATCTTCCAAAATTGCAGATACTTTGGATACTGTGGTCAAGCCACGGTATTTCGGATAAAAATAGTTACTCGATGCACCAAGTAGCCTGGGTGAAACGCAGTGAAACCCGGGTTCCGGCCCTTTGGGCCTGCGCCTGAGCTACATTTATTAAGCAATGTAGATTGGAACTTTTGTCCGGCCTGGATTGCTTCGCTTTGCTCGCAAGACGAGCAGAAACAGAAGACGAAAGCCAAGCAACAAATTTTTAAGGCAAATAGTAAAAAGGATTAGGTAACTTAAATTCTTTTTGAGCAAAGCCCCCTAATAGATCACTGTATTGATCACCTATGGTAGCCACGATCGTGTAGCCTTGTTTAGTAATAAGTGCTCTTGTCTTTGCTTTAAAATTGATAATAGAAGGTAAGCTATAGTTATCAGGTTTACAATAAAGGCCTGCCCAATTTTTATAACCCGCATTTAGCAGATTTTTCGCAGTAACTTCGCATTCCGATTGTTGCCTACCGGTTACAAAAAAGACTTTTACGCCTTGTTTTAAAGCGTCATTGTAGAGCGATAGCATAGGCTTAATAGGCAGAGAGTTTGCGGCAAGTATTTCTTGGTGTATTTCTGCTTGTGTACCCATAAAGTTGCGGCGGGCGAGCTTGTCATAATTACTTAAGCTCGTTTCATCAATATCAAGAACTACTGCAAGTTGTTTTTTTGCTTGCCGGTGGTTATTTGTTGCAACCTGATTGGTAATGTATTGATGAGCTTGCATAATCGCGTTGGTTAATTCTTGCTCATAGGCGCCTGAGTCGTGATAGGTTTCGATTTCCTTTTTTATAAGGCTCAGATTAGGTGGTTCTGCTACTGCATTAAAAGATAAGACACAGGAAATAACAAAAAAAATTCTGATGTACTTCATGTAAAGGATCCAACGATTTTTTTCGCATTATAACGAGTTAAATCTGTTTGTCAATTGAGCATTCTGCCTATCTTGCCCACATTCTCTATGTAGCAGTAAAAATAAAGACTGCTGTGGCTATATTTTAAACTATCAAAAATGTACCATATCATATTCTTTTTCTATAGGAGAAACTGTGGTTATTTTCTTAATTGCTGGACCTTCAGGTGGCGGTAAAACAACCTTAGCACAAGGGTTAAAATCGAAATTAAAAGCTGATGGTCATACAGTAGAGCTAATAAGTATGGATAATTATTATAAAGTGAAGGATGTTTCTAACCCACGCAAGAATTTTGATACGCCAGATGCACTTGATATAGACTTATTAATTACACATTTAAAGCAATTATACGCAGGGCAAGCTGTAGAAATTCCCAAATATAGTTTCCAAGAGCAAAATAGACTTGCGGAAACACTGCCAATTTTACCCGCAGATATGGTGATTGTAGAGGGTATCTTTGCATTAACTATAGCTCAGAAGTTAGATGATATAAGTAAATTATCTATTTATATCCAGCCTGATTCGTATTTAACGAATGTAAATAGGCGCGCTGCTCGTGATGTCAAGGAGCGGGGCTTATCGATTGCAGAAACTAAACAGCGGGAAGTAAGTTCTAACGTTAGAGATGGCTTTTTTAAATTTGTAGTAACTACAAAGGTTGCAGCAGATATTGATATTTCGAATAATGATGAAGACGATATAGCTGAAGGTATTGAACAAATTATTAATCATTATCAAGATAAATTTAAAGATAGAGGAATGGAGGCAACATTCTAATTTATTAGCTAACTTAGCTCTTAAAATATTTCGTATTCATAAGATAAATTTCATTTATCTAAGCTTGCGTTAATTAGAATGTTTTTATTAAGGCGGCTACTCCCGCCTTAATGATTTCTTTAAAAACTCTCTCTTAATAATCTACAGTAGGCCTCAATTTAACTGTGGCTTCACCATCTAAGCGAATGCTTACCGGATTGAGCGTTAATATCGGAGAACCTGGGGCAAATTTTACTTTACTTAAGTCAACCCACAGGGTATTTGGTGCTGTTGTTGAATTAAAATAGTAAATTTTACGAGTTAAATCAGCGACAGTTACCCATCGAGTTGTCCATGCATCTTCCGTAGTATTATTTGCAATAGTAACAGCACCAAAGGGTACTAGCGCTGTACGTAGAACAGATAGGATGCCGGCAATAGATTCTACTAAATTCGCAGGCTTTGGTAGGGTTTTTAAAAAAGTTGCCACACGAACAAAGCGACTAGGTGCACTGGGATCACCTGGTATGGGTAATTTACCACCAAAACTTACGTAATTTTTTAGATTGGCAAGTTGCATTGCATAACTAGGCGTATTAGTCACAACTTGGTATTGCCTACCATGGTAAATATTAAGTTTTCCATTAATAAATTCAAAGAGTGCAGAGTCACCTGTTGCATCCTCAATTGTTAAATGGGTAGCCCAGGTTTTTCCTTGTACTTTCTTAGCAACAATCTCTAAGTTTTTAGTTCCTTCTATCGCTTCATTAACTGTTGCAAAGTTATCTAAAACATATTTAGCCCACATGAGATTAGAAATCTTAGGATTCGTGGTCGTATATTGCGGATAGGTTGTAGCAGGCAGATACAATAAATGAGCAGCAAGCCCTTTTTCATTAATACCATCTGAAACAGCATTAGAATGAAAGGCAGTTATCATCACTGTCCCATACTTTGAGCGCCACTGTAGAGAGTCTGTACCTGCTTCCCCTGTATGAGGCGTTTCGCGTGGTTCAGTAATGAGCAGGGGTAAATCAGAGGTATATAGATCTAGGCTACGCGCTACTGCGATGTGATCGGGTTCTGTATTATAAAAGACAGTTGTATTGGCATAGGCAAAAAACGAGCTTTTTAATAATAAAAACAAAGCAAATTTACGGGTGTGTTTTAATATGATGATCATAAATCAAATCCATTTGGACGGTTATTATATAATATCTTATAAATTCTAAAATAGTAGTGTCTCTAAAGTATTCTTATTGTAAAAAATAGTTTACAATAACGCTGTTTTTACTGTAAATAGAACTAACTTAGTACTATATTAATAGTAATTAAGCACAATTACTATCGGCTTATCTGCTATTTTCCATTGACTAATGGGGTAACTTACAGCGAGTTTAAAGTTTTGTTTTCTTAATTCAGACTATTTTAGTACTAGATTAAAAGGGGAAAGAGATGCTGCGTATCAGCAAATTGGCTGATTATGGAACAGTAGTGATGGTGTATTTAGCAAGACGTCCTAATACGCTTTGTAATGCACGCGATATTGCTTTGCATACTCATCTTTCCGTACCGACAGTAAGTAAATTATTAAAGCGATTAACAGCAGCAAGGTTACTAACCTCTGTGCGTGGCGTTACAGGTGGTTATCGTTTACAACGAACAGCAGCCGAAATTTCTATTGCTGAAATTATTTATGCACTAGAAGAGCAGATGGGGCTGACAGAATGTAGCATTCATCCAAACGAATGCTCTTTACAAGGTGTTTGCCATGTTCAAGGCAACTGGCAATTAATAAGTCAAGCAATTAAAACAGCATTAGACAGTGTAAGTTTAGAAATGCTAGCAAAACCATCTTTGCACCCAATTGAAATTGATAAAATTAGGCAGCTGGCAAGTGGAGTACATCGTGGCTAAAAGTAATGAGCAAATAAATACCCTTCTGGAAAGGGATTATCAGCATGGCTTTGTAACAGAAATTGAAGCTGAAACATTTGCGCCTGGCTTAAATGAAGACGTAGTTCGTCGTCTATCGGCAATTAAAGGCGAACCTGACTTTATTTTAGAATGGCGTCTTAAAGCATTAGCGTATTGGCAAACTATGCCTTATCCTAAGTGGTCAAGTGTTCATTATCCTCGCATTGATTATCAAGCACTTTCTTATTATTCGGCGCCTAAACAAGCGAAAGATGCACCTAAAAGCTTAGATGAGGTTGACCCAGAACTGCTACGAACTTATGAAAAATTGGGGATTCCTTTAAGGGAGCAGGAATTATTAGCAGGTGTGGCCGTTGATGCCGTATTTGATAGTGTTTCTGTTGCGACAACTTTTAAAGCAAAATTAGCAGAAGTCGGCGTTATCTTTTGTTCTTTTTCAGAAGCTGCGCGCAATTATCCAGATTTAGTGCGGCAGTACTTAGGTTCGGTTGTTCCGTATCGAGATAATTTTTACGCTGCTTTAAATTCAGCCGTATTTAGTGATGGCTCATTTGTTTATATTCCTAAAGGAGTGCGCTGTCCGATGGAATTATCGACGTATTTTAGAATTAATGCCGCTGCAACAGGTCAATTTGAACGTACGTTAATTATTGCAGATTGTGATAGTTATGTGTCTTATTTAGAAGGTTGTACTGCGCCCATGCGTGATGAAAATCAATTACATGCGGCTGTAGTAGAACTAGTAGCACTTGATGGTGCTCAAATTAAATATTCCACGGTCCAAAATTGGTATCCAGGTGATAAAGAGGGCAAGGGGGGTATTTATAATTTTGTAACCAAGCGGGGTGCGTGCCGAGGTAAGCGCTCTAAAATTTCTTGGACGCAAATTGAAACAGGCTCAGCGATTACTTGGAAATACCCGAGTGTTATCTTACAAGGTGATGACTCAGTAGGTGAATTTTATTCAGTGGCGCTAACTAATAATTATCAGCAAGCAGACACGGGTACTAAAATGATTCATTTAGGTAAAAATACCCGCTCTACTATTATTTCAAAAGGAATAAGTGCTGGTCAGTCTCATAATGCTTATCGGGGTTTAGTTCGTATTGCGCCAACGGCAACCAATGCGCGTAATTTTACTCAGTGCGACTCACTTTTGATGGGTGATGAGTGTGCTGCACATACTTTCCCCTATATTGAAGTTAAAAACCCAACTGCTCAACTTGAGCATGAAGCAACCACATCCAAAATTAGCGAAGAGCAATTATTTTATTGCCAACAACGCGGCATAGAAACAGAAGACGCGGTATCAATGATAGTCAATGGCTTTTGTAAGCAGGTTTTAAAAGAACTCCCTATGGAATTCGCGGTGGAAGCAACAAAATTGCTAGGTATTAGTTTAGAAGGGGCAATAGGCTAGTATGTTAAAAATTAATCAATTAAATGTAGCTATTCATGGTCAACCTATTTTAAGAGGAATTGATCTTACGGTAAATGCTGGTGAAGTACATGCCATCATGGGGCCTAATGGCTCAGGTAAGAGTACGCTTTCTAAAGTACTAGCAGGCCACCCAGCTTATACAGTGACTAGTGGTGAAATTAATTACTTAGGTAAGGACTTACTGCCACTTTCGCCAGAAGAACGAGCGCAAGCGGGTTTGTTTATGTCCTTTCAGTATCCTGTCGAAATTCCAGGCGTTACCAATATTAATTTTCTTAAAGCATCTGTTAATGCAGTGCGCAAAGGGCAGGGCAAGGCACCTTTAGATGCCATCGAATTTTTAAGTTTTATACGTAAAATATGTCAATTATTAGACATGGATGAAAGCTTTTTATACCGCAGTGTTAATGAAGGTTTTTCAGGTGGTGAGAAAAAGCGTAATGAAATTCTACAATTAGTTGCGCTTGAACCTAAATTGGCGATTTTAGATGAAACAGACTCAGGCTTAGATATTGATGCGCTACGCATTATTTCCCATGGAGTTAATGCCATGCGTTCAGCTGAGCGTGCCATTATTCTTGTGACCCATTATCAGCGGCTCTTAGATTATATTGAACCTGATTTTATACATGTTTTAGCGAATGGCCGAATTATTAAGTCGGGTGATAAATCGTTGGCATTAGAGTTAGAAAAGAAAGGTTATAGTTGGCTTGAGGAGAAGGAACAAGCATGAGCGACATTCTTGAATTTTACCAAGAGCAAGCAAAGGCAAACCGCTTACCAAATGCTTGGTTAGCTGAGTTGCAAGGGCAAGCTTTGCAAGAGTTTAGCCATTACGGTTTTCCAATACGCAAAAATGAGGAATGGAAATACACAGCCCTAGATACATTTTTGCAGCAGCGTTTTCATAGTTCTCTCACAGCTGACTCCAATTATTCAAAAGAAATAACACAGTTAACGCCCTTTGGATGGCAATTAACACTTTATAATGGTCAGCTGCTTAATCTTGATGAGTTTTCTAAGAAGCTGCCTCAAGGGGCAATTGTTTTGCCCTTAATAGACGCAGTTAATCGGCACCCTGAAAAAGTTAAACCTTATCTTGCAAAACTATTAAAGCACGAGCACGGTTTTCATGCTTTAAACACCGCAATCTTACAAACTGGGGTCTTTATTTATTTGCCGAAGCAGGTGTGTTTATCTGAGCCTATAGTACTGGCGCATTGGCAGGATAAAGTAGAGCAAGGCATATATCCTCGTCATTTAATTGTTGCAGAATTAGGTAGTCAAGCGACTCTAATAGAGCTATTTAATGGCCAGGAAGAAGTTAATTATCTTACTAATTCAATCACTGAAATCTATTTAGCAGAACAAGCGAAGTTAATTCACTATAAAATTCAAAATGAAAGCAAAGGCGCTTTTCATATAGGGCATGTAGCCGTAAAGCAGACAAGGGCTAGTCAGTTTGAAAGCCATTCTATTCATGTAGGTGGCCACTTAGTTCGCAGTGATTTATCTATCTATTTAGAAGAAGAGCGAGCACAGTGTGTGATGAATGGTCTTTACTTGCCTAAGGATAAGCAGCATATTGATCATCATACAACGGTTTATCATCAAGTCCCTAGCTGTCAAAGCTGCCAAGATTATAAAGGCGTATTATCTGGGCGTGCGCGTGCTGTTTTTAATGGTAAAGTCATTGTTGCGAAACATGCTCAACATACTGAAGCGCGGCAGCAAAATAAGAATTTACTGTTATCAGCTCAAGCAGAAGTTGATACTAAGCCACAATTAGAAATCTTTGCTAATGATGTAGTCTGTACCCATGGCGCAACCGTTGGGCAATTAGATGAGGATGCCTTATTTTATATGGCTACTCGAGGTATTCCTCGTGAGCAGGCTAATCGTTATTTAGTCCATGCTTTTGCTTCTGAGAATTTAAAACAAATTCCCCACCCTGAAATGCGGGAGTGGATAGCAAGTTTAATCAATGAGCAGTTGGAGTGAAGTATGAGTACAGCAACATTAAATACCAGCTTTGACGTGCATGCAATTCGTAATGATTTTCCGGTATTACAACAAAAAGTTAATAATCATCCGCTTATTTATCTTGACAATGCAGCAACCACGCAAAAGCCTAAAGCAGTTATCGACGCAATAAGTCATTACTACCGCCATGACAATGCTAATGTACACCGCGGTGTCCATGCCTTAAGCGCCCGTGCAACGTTGCAATTTGAAAAGGTACGCGAAAAAGTACAGCGTTTTATTAATGCCCACGCAGTGAATGAATGTATTTTTGTACGGGGTACAACAGAAGCCATTAATTTAGTTGCGCAAAGTTTTGTAGCGCCGCGGATTAAACCGGATGAAGAAATACTTATTACGCATATGGAGCATCATTCAAACATCGTGCCTTGGCAAATGGTTTGTAAAAAAACGGGTGCAAAATTACAGGTAGCCCCCATTTCTTATTCTGGCGAAATTTTATTAGAAGAATTTGAAAAGAAATTAAATGAAAAAACAAAGTTTGTAGCTATTACTTATGCATCCAATGCCTTAGGCACAGTAAATCCTATCAAAAAAATGATTGCAATGGCTCATGCATATGGTGCAGTTGTGTTAGTCGATGGTGCTCAAGCGACCGCGCATTATCCAGTGAATGTGCAAGAGTTAGGCTGTGATTTTTATGCCTTTTCAAGTCATAAAATGTATGGGCCAACCGGTATCGGCGTGTTATGGGGCAAAGCAGCGTTATTAGAGGACATGGCTCCCTATCAAGGCGGGGGCGAAATGATTAATTTCGTTACCTTTGATGCAACTGAATACGCACCACTCCCTTATAAATTTGAGGCAGGCACGCCTAATATAGCGGGTGTGATGGGATTAGGCGCAACCTTAGATTATTTAGCAACCTTAGACATGGAAGCAGTTTCTGCTTATGAAGATTATTTATTAGCCTATGCAACCCAAGCTTTATTAGATGTAAAAGGTTATCAGATTATTGGCACGGCAAAACAGAAAGTGCCGATTCTCTCTTTTGTGCATGGAAAAATTCATGCGCATGATATTGGAACTATTTTAGATAATGAAGGCATTGCGATCCGCAGTGGCCACCATTGTGCAATGCCGGTAATGAGCTTTTTTGATGTAGCAGCAACAACGCGTATTTCTTTAGCTTTTTACAATACAACGGCTGAAATTGATACATGCATGAAAGTGCTACATAAAGTAAAAGAGGTGTTTGCATGAGCATGGAATTACGTGAGTTATATCAAGAAATTATAATCGATCATAATCGCAATCCACGTAATCATTATCAAATGAAGGATGCCACTGCAGCTGCAAATGGCTACAATCCTTTGTGTGGTGATAAGCTAACCGTTTACCTAAAAATTAATGACAATATTGTTGAGGATTTAAGCTTTTTAGGGTGCGGCTGTGCTATTTCCCAAGCATCAGCATCATTAATGACTGAAGCATTAAAAGGGAAACCTGTTGACGAAGTACTGCATATTTTTGAAAAGTTTCATCATATGTTAACCCGCGATGAGGATAGCAATTGGGTCGCTATTGATAAGCTAGCCGTGTTAGCTGGTGTAAAGGCTTTTCCGGCCCGAGTTAAATGCGCAACCCTCGCGTGGCATACTCTTAATGCAGCCATTAATAATAACCAAAACCCAGTAAGTACGGAGTAGTGTTATGTTTGGCTTTAAAAAATTTAACGAGGATACGCTAAAAGAAAACGTCATCGCTGCCCTTAAAACAGTATATGATCCCGAAATACCCGTGAATATCTATGACTTAGGGTTAATTTACGATATTAACGTCAATGAAAAGCACCATGTCCATATTCAAATGACTTTAACAAGCCCAGGTTGTCCGGTGGCACAAACCTTTCCAGGTACTGTTGAACAAGCTGTCAATCAAGTAGAAGGGGTAAGTGATTGTACCGTTGAGCTAGTTTGGGAGCCAATGTGGACGCAGGAGAGAATGTCGGAAGTAGCCAAGCTTGAATTGGGAATTTTTTACTGATGTCTTGGCAACCTTCCGCAACCATCAAGACTTTACGTGCACGTGCATTAATTCTTGCAAAGCTTCGTGATTTTTTTACCAAGCGGGGTTATCTAGAAGTAGAAACACCTTGTATGGCGCGTTTTGGTATTACTGATGTTTACCTAAGTAATATTAAAGCTACTTTTCGCGAGCAACTATATCATTTGCAAACTTCCCCTGAATACCATATGAAGCGGCTACTTGCAGCAGGTAGCGGGCCAATTTTTCAATTAGCACGTGTGTTTCGTGATGATGAATTAGGGCGATGGCATAATCCTGAGTTTACCATGCTGGAATGGTATCAATTGGGTATTGATCATCATGAATTAATGACAGAAATGGATGAATTACTACAACTCATTGTAGGCTGTCCGCCATTAATTAAAAAAACTTACCAGCAAGTCTTTCAGGAGATTTGTCAACTCAACCCTTTAACTGTCTCAATTGACGAATTAAAAGCACAATTAAAGTATCATTGTTTGGACAATGTATTAGCTCAAGATGAGCAGGATAGGGATCAATATCTTTTTTTATTAATGAGCCATGTCATAGAGCCCGCTTTAGCAGAATTGCCAGCACCTGTCGCAATTTATGATTTCCCTGCCTCACAAGCTTCTCTTGCCAAAGTAAATCATGGGGTTGCTGAGCGTTTTGAAATCTATATTAAAGGCATTGAATTGGCCAATGGTTTTCATGAATTAACTGATGCACAAGCGCAACAAAGTCGTTTCGCAGCAGATTTAGCGCTACGGAAAATGAAGTCTCTAGATTGCCCAATGATAGATGAATATCTACTAGACGCTCTAGCATATGGGCTACCTGTCTGCAGTGGTGTTGCTTTAGGTATAGATAGACTAATTGCCTTGGCTCTAGGTTACTCCCAAATTAGCAAGGTGCTAGCTTTTGATTTTTCCCGGGCTTAACCCGTTTATAAATGTTTTATCAATGCCTGTATAGCAATGTAGCCTGGGTGCAGGTCCAAAGGACCGTAACCCAGGTTTCAAATGGCCCATAACAACTACACCTTATTTGTTGAAATTATTATTTAGCACATTACCAAAATAGTCTAACATACTAATGTAAACTTAAATTTCCAAGCCCTTATTTTATTATCATTTAGTCAGCCGTAATACCAAATCGGCAAAGGCTTTGGTAATCACATTGTTGGCAAATTGAAGTGTGAATAGGACGAGGGGGGCAAAGGCCTTCCTTGTATTCTTGTATTAACTGATAGAGCTGCTCTTTCCAAGCTGTTAAGCGCTGAGCCCAAGTATCACCTTCGTCTAAACAAGAAAGTCCATCAATAGGCCAGGCCTCTTCACTTAAGCCCTTTACCAGGATTTGGCCTTCTTTAAGACCGGTAAAGATTAATGCAGTAATTTCCTCATCCAGTAGGGCATATAATAATAGTTGTGGCTCGCGAGGGCGCTCTTCTCGCCAAGGTAAATAACTTGGTATGCTTGTTTTGTAATCAATAACCCATTTTTTCCCATTGGTAAGCTTATCAAGTCTATCAATGCGCAAATTAATATCAAGATCAGCTAGCTGAGCTGTAAAGGCATACTCTAATGCTTCAACTTCAAAAGGCGGCCGCTGCTTCTCCCAATCAAGGCATAAAACGACTAATTGCTTAATTCTAGCTAACTCAATTTCTTGAATTAAAGGTGGAAAAGAGTGTTGGCGTAATTCTTGATAGGGAGCGAGAGCCTCTGCAATTGCTTGTTCAATTAAGCTGTCTAATTCTTCTACTGTTTGCGCCAGTAGTGTTTGCTGATTTTTTAATGACTCCCAAATTAACTCCATCACTCGATGAATAATTTGGCCACGTTCTATGGCGTTAGGGCCGCTGGACATTTCTACTGCTTTTCGAGCATGCAAGCGATGGGCTGCAAACGCACGAAATGGGCATTTTGCCTGGTTTGCTAAGACAGCTGTGCCGCCTTTGACTGGTTCATCTGGGTTTAATGCTATTTGATATTCTTCAAGGTATGTTTCCCAGGCAGCAGGCAATGTAGTATGTTTTACTGGCAGAGAAATGGCGGGTAATTCTGCTAATAGGGGGCTTGGCAGATTATATTTATCTTTAGATAAACGTGAGTAACTAACGATACAGTGAGAAGCACTCTTTTTTAAGCGTTCAAACATTTTTTGTGCTAATTCTAATTGATAGGCGGGACTAATCAACGGAATTTCAAGCGTTCTTTGTAACTGAATGGGAATAAATGCCGATAATTTAAATTTAGGCGGTAGATGTTCATCAGTCAGACGGCTAATCCAGAGTGCCTCGAAAAAACAGCCATTGGCTTCTAAAAGATTAAGAATCTGAATGTGGGATGCTTTTTTTTCAGGCTGGAACATAGTGGTTGCAGCTAGGGTTTCAAAAGCTGTCAGTGCTTCTGTAGCAGTCAGTTTTTCTGTGAGCAATGTAAGTTGCTTAAATTCATCAAAAAGCGTTAAGAAACGTTGATAACATTGGTAGCTTTCAGAATTTAAAGGGTATTCACCAGGGAATCCTAATAAGGATAAACGATTAATAAATAAATTAATCCAGTCTTGCGGTGAGGCCTGGTGAGGATAATTTGCTAATGATTTTAAAAGTTTAGCAAGCCCCGGTGCTGCCTTTTGTAGCTCAGTAAGCCAGGCTGCTTGATCAAACAGTTCTTCTTGTAAAAAATGTGATTCTTGCATAACTTGACTACGCTGCAATAATTCCTTGCAAGAGCCGGCAAGATAAGGCGAATAGAGTAAAAGTCGTGCTTGCTGGTTAGTTAATGTTTTGCCATTTAGATTTAACCAGCAAAGAGCATGCGCAACTAATTCGTAATTATTTAAGGTTTGGCCTAAAGAAATATTAAAGCTATTTGAGGAAAAATGTTGCTGTAACATTCTTTTTAGTGGCTGAATTTGCGCTTCTAAATCAGGTATAACAATACCAATTTTTGTTTTGCCTTGCGCTAATTGCTCTTTAAGCCAATCAATAAGCTGCATGTATTCATCATAATCATCTTTAGCAATGTAAAGAGCAGGTGATGAATCATGAACAGGTAAATCTAGATGATGAACCTGGCAGTTTTGCGCAGTTAAATACTGCTGTAATTCTTGTTGCTGAGGCGTATAGTAATCAAAGCAATACCAAACCACCTGCGTTAATTGGATGTCAATTTGCTGTTGTAAAAAGAAAGGAATGAGTTGATCTTCGGTAATAGCAGATAAATTATCTAGTGTGTCTTGTAATTGTGCTACCCATTGCTGAAATTTTTGTGTCTGTAATGTGTAATTAAAAGTTGAGTCATGAAAATCAAGTTGCCAACGTTGGCAATAAATCCATGCCTCTTGTACTTCGTCAATAAGTGATTGGTTTAATACGTCTTGGGTAATAATTTGTTTTAAGAGATGGCGCAGTTGTTGCGTGGTAAGTAGCAAAGGAATAGGGTTATGCGAATTATAATAGCAATATTTCTTAAAAAGCTCGTGTAAAAAATCTGAATAGGAAAAGCACTGTGGCTTATGGTGCTTAAGCTCTGGATAGGTATGGTAAAAGTCAGCAATTAAAGCCCGAGCAAGACGATTATTGGGCGTAATAATCGTGGCACCTTGTTGCATCAAATTAAAAATATCGGCCCTAATTGTCATAAGAGCCTTTATGGTTTGTTAAGGGATTTTTTTTCGATAGCTACCAAGGTAGGCCAGAAGCGTTTATTAAAATAAACTGCAGCCAAGCCCATGAATAGGATGAGCCATAGGCCTACGGTCAAAAGAAGAGATAAAAAAATTATCCCATAAATAATGAAGTAATCTCGCCAATGCTGTAAATGATTAATAATCGTTGGATCATAGAAATAAGCGTGTATAAAGACTGCGATGCTAATTAGAATAATTGCAACAACGCCAATAACTAGACCTAAAAGAAATACATACCCCCAAGCGCGTTCCTTAATTAATTGCTGGCCGAATAGATAACCTAAAAAACCACCAGTAATTAAGGCTACCAATGAGGCAGGAAAAAAAGGTAGTGCGGCACTTTGTTGCAGTGAGAGCAACATATACTTAGTTAAAAGTAGAAAGAAAAATCCAAATACTGCAAAAAAAATTGCAGCCGTCCATTGAGGGCTTAATGGCTTATTATTATTTTTATTATTATCCATTGTCTCACCAGTTATAGGCTTGATTTTTTATTGTTTATTCGCTTAATTAGTAGAGTTATTGATTTAATGTTAACACGTCATGCAAGGCGCAATTAAGTAAAAATTTTTATAATAGTAAACTGGATAAGTATACAAAAGAATAGTTTTGTTTAATTTATTTAACTAGAGGGGGTTGATAATTTAATCTTTTATAAACTTAAGTCTCAGGATAACTCACCGAAGGTAAGCATTCAAAACCAGGTTTAGCAAATAAATAACCTTGAAATAAATAAATGCCTTGTTGTTTTAACCAATTGTACTCAGGCAATGTTTCTACGCCTTCAGCAATAACATCAATGCCAAGTTCAGTACAAACCTCTAATATTGCTCTAACTACGGCTTGTTTTGGGCCGTGGGAATCAATCTTACGTATCAATTGTATATCTAGTTTGATAATGTCAGGCTGGCAGTTGACTAATAAATTTAAACCTGAGTAACCAGCGCCAAAGTCATCTATAGCAATTTTAATCCCCTGACTGCGGCATTTGTTAATCCCATATAAAAAATCATGGTGATGATGAATGATTTCAGACTCAGTAATTTCAATAATAAGTTGATTGGTTTTGAAATCATTTTCTTTCAAGGCCGCGATAGTTCTATCTAGGTAATTTCCTGCTGATAAGCTGCTGGGTAAGAAATTTAGGCTAAGGTCATATTTAAGCCCTAATTGCACAGCTAATTTAATCGCACGCTCTCTTGCCTCTTGATCAAAATCAGCAAAACTTACTCTGCTTATTTGGGCAAATACATTAGTAGGAGGTTCATTATTAAGGCCTCTAATTAGCGCTTCATAATAATAAGGCACCTTGTTATCTACATCAACAATAGGCTGAAAAGCATAAGAAAAATTAACTTTTGTAGCCATAATGCTGTAACCTTATCTAATAGTTTTTTGCCAATATCCCTTAGAAAACGCGTGTAAAATTTTTTTTGCTCGTCCTGCATCTAAATTAGCTAGACAATTTCCAGTATCAAAAAAATCATTAAGGCCCTCTAAATCAGTTGGTTGTTTTTCTTCTAATTGCACAAACCCCATACTCCACTCTGCAAAATCTCGTTTAAAAATAGTTTCATAAATGATTTGCGTAACATCTTGATGCCTTGGGTCTAGTTTGATTTTGTCTATTAATAGTTCGATTGCTGTGTCTGCCCCTTCCAGGACTTGAAAGAAAGAGCCTGTTTTATACAGTAAAATGCCAGTTATTTGCTTTTTATTATTATTTTCGCGACTTAACTTTAATAAATTGATAAGCATTGAATCATTAAATTCATTTGTAGCGGTACTGACATAAATAAGATGAACTAATTGACTCATCGTTTCCTCTACCTGTTTAAACTAAAATTAAAATAGTTTAATCCCTTATCACTACTGTAGTTGAGTTTTTACTATTTATCCAAAAATAATACTATTGGCTGAGGCAGTATAAGATTGCGATTTTTAATATTTTATCTACAATTTTAAATAGAAAAGGAAGCAAAGGTAAGAAAGTGGATATAACCCCATTCTTTAAATTAATGGTAGATAAAAACGCCTCTGATTTGTTTTTCAGTGTTGGCGTGCCGCCTTATATTAAAATTCAGGGTGTAGCCACGCCAGTTGGTCAAGTGCCTTTAAAATCCTTACAAATGGCTGAGATTGCAGCGTCTGTTATGAATGATAATCAGCGCAAAGAATTTGAAGCAACATTAGAGCTTAATATTGCTATCTCATTAACTAATGTTGGCCGCTTTCGAGTGAATGTATTTAGGCAGCGGGGCGAAGTCGCCATGGTCATTCGCTATATCAAAGGCAATATTCCCCCGATAGATGAATTACAACTACCTCCTATATTGAAACAATTAATTATGGAGTTGCGCGGTCTCATTTTAGTCGTAGGCTCCACAGGTTCAGGAAAATCAACGACGCTCGCATCAATGATAGATTATCGTAATGAAAATCATCGTGGACACATATTAACCATTGAAGATCCAATTGAATACCTTTATAAACATAAGAAAAGTATTGTTGATCAACGTGAAGTAGGTATTGATACTTTAAGTTATGAGAATGCTTTAAAAAATGCAATGCGCGAAGCACCCGATGTGATTCTAATTGGGGAAATTTTAGAAAGAGACATCATGAAACATGCGCTTGCCTATGCGCAAACAGGTCATCTTTGTTTATCGACTTTGCATTCCAATAATGCTAACCAAGCGCTCGAACGTATCGTTAATTTTTTTCCAGATGAAGCAAGGCAGCAATTATTGCAAGATTTAGCACAAAATTTACGCGCTATTATTTCACTTCGCTTAATTCCTGGTATTTCGCAGAAACGAGCACCTGCAGTAGAAATCCTTATCAACACGCCTTATGTCGCTGATTTAATTGAAAAAGGCAAAATAGATGAAATTAAAGAGGCGATGGTTAAAAGCCGCGAGTCTGGCATGCAGACGTTTGATCAAGCATTGTTCGATTTATATAAGGATGGAAAAATTACTCAGGAAAATGCCATACGCTATGCTGATTCTAAGAATAATGTTGCTCTACAGATTCGTTTAACTGAAGAAAAAGGCTTAGATCAAACCGATTTAACCATTGAAGAAGAGGATACCTAAGCACGCTTTAAAAAGTCTACTGACTTTTAAGCCAGTAGACCTAAGGTTTTAAGTATCATTCTTAAGTCTAAAAGCTCCAATCACTGACATAGACACTAGGACCATAATAATCGCCATACCAAGTACTATAGGCATGCCCACTATAATAACCATTTCCCCAATAAGGACTCGTCCCATAATAGCCAATGTTAGATACGTAATCGGTAGTTGCTACAGCGGGAACATAATTTGTTGATTCGATGACTGTACAACTACTTAGCAGTACAACAGGTGCAACCATCCATAATGAAGTCCGTATTTTATTCATAGTGTTTCCCTCCAATATGATTGTATATAAATTATACATGGAGGTTTTTGGTTTAACAAGGAAGTTTTTTTACATTGTATCTGCTATTAAATTGCTCTAAGCTTAAAATAAGTTAATTACAGAGAATTCATATGGACAAAAAGGATAAAAATAAAGCGCATCCGGAAGTGGAAGGCTTAGAAAATATATGCCACATCACGCCTAATACTGATTCAACCAAAGAGGTATGCCGTACTTTAAAAAAAGAGGATAAGACTAAGCCGACCAGCACCTCTGATAAAAAGAAGTAAAACACATCGTTGGATACCGCGGTCAAGCCGCGGTAATTCGTTCTTTTCTTTGATTTCTTTCCATGCTATCTAAATACCGCGGCTTGACCGCAGCAAGCGTAGGTCGGGCGCTTCGCCCATAGCCGTCAGGCTAAGCAAATAGTTCTCTTATCACCATAGAAAATAATATGTTTAGAGTACTTACGGTCTCACAGCAGAGGTAAGTTTGGGCACTTTTTGGAACATGGTTGTGCATGGATGCACAACATCGAGCCGCATGGATAGTTTTGGCGCTTCCAAAAAGGGACCAAATTTACCTCTGCCTGCCTCTACCTTGACTCTTGGGCGCTTAGCCTGACGGCTATGGGCGAAGCGTCCGACCTACACTTGTTCGTATTAAATATAGATCGCCGTTTGCAGGCAGGATATTGCTGCGTGGAGAAGTTAACAAAACCCAATAAAACTCATTTGATTACTGAATAAAGAGCTATTCTAATACGTTTGGTTTGAATCTGTCTAAAATTAAAGAATCTAGTGTTGATAAAAGGAGCGGGCATGTGTCGCTTAGTTGCTTATCTGGGTTCTGAAATTTTACTTGAAGAAATTTTAGTTAAGCCAAGTAATTCTATCGTTATGCAAAGCCTAAAAGCACGTGAATCAACAGTGCCTACTAATGGCGATGGTTTTGGCCTAGGGTGGTACACGCCATCTATAAGTTCTGAACCTGCTTTGTTTGTTTCTATTTTTCCTGCCTGGAGTGATCGTAATCTCCTTTACTTAACAGCAAAAATTAAATCAAGCTCATTCTTTGCCCATGTGCGTGCTGCCAGTGTAGGTGGTACTAATAATTATAATTGCCACCCTTTTGTTTATAAGCAGTGGATGCTTATGCACAATGGTGGGATTAGTGATTTTATGTCGGTTAAGCGTCATCTGCGTCACCTATTGGATGATGATATTTATAATTGGATTCAGGGCGAGACAGATTCTGAGCATCTTTTTGCTTTATTTTTACAGCTTGCTAAGGGCAAAGATCTTACTCAGCTTGCGGTGGTTGCAGATACATTGCAAGAAACAATTAAGCAAATTAATCAATTAGTGAAGCAGTACGGCACAACTAATGACCCCTCGTTGTTTAATATTTGCCTAACCGATGGGCAACGTATCGTCGCAAGCCGCTACTCATCTAATAAAAAAATTAAACCCGAATCAATGCATTATTCAGCAGGTTCTATTTGGCTAACCCCTAAAGACAGGTATTATCGTCCAAAGCGCACGGATGTACATGATTGTGTTTTAATCACGTCAGAAAGGTTAAATGACTTTAAGGCTGAATGGCAATCGGTGCCGCCTAATCATTTTTTGCTAGTGGACACGGAGCGCCGCATACATTTACGTAAATTAAAATGTTAATATTGAAAAAGGCCTTCTACTTGCAAATGAGTAGGTAAAAATAAGTATTTAATTAGATAGGAGTTAAAGTGCTAACGACAATAATTAGCCTGTTAGGAATCGTAATCGCTTGGAATATTATTTATAGAGTAATCAAAGGTAGAACACCACTTAGGCGTAAAGTTAAAACAACGCTTGTTGTTTTGCTGTTTTCTTCTTTAATTTTAAGATTTAGCCATGATATTTATGCAGGCTTATCGCGAGCGATTTTTTCATTTAATAAGCAAGGTGAAATTGAATTAATTAATTCACCTTTGCGTGTGCCGCCTAATCAAGATGCAACCTATTGTCATCAGTTTAAAAATCAGCATGGTCAAGTGATTGATGTTGTTTCTACTAGAGGTGATGGCAAATATTGTGGTGAATTTTGGCAGTTTAAAGATAAGAAATCCCTGCTTATTCCCTATAAGTTAAATGCCAATCAAACTATCTATTGGGTATCCCCTTCATTGCAAATAGTTGGGCCTAAGTTACCCTAGATTTAAAGATGTAATAAAAAAACCAGGCGCTTAACCTGGTTTTTTATTGAATTGTTTTTATGTTGAACTGAGATTACTTGAGGTAGTCGTGAATGACTTTACCATAAGGTAAGGTTAAATCGGATAAAATGTGGACTGCAGAAACAACACGCTTTACGGGTAGCATTGCAACCGGCGCCATCGCATGATGCAGTAACTCTAGTTGGGCAGGCCCAGACCAAGCCCCTTTAATGACTACATCTGACAGCCTGTACTCAACTAATTCACAAATACGCGTGCTGCCATCAACATGCGGTATTATTTTTAACAGATAGGAGGGGCCTGTTAGTGCCGTCATAACCTTCTCTTCTTCTACCGTTTGATATTTATAACCCATTGTGGCTGATGCGATGCGTGTGCTGCCATAGTCAAGAGTACCAATTAATGTTTCTTGTTCGACAAATAAACGAGGTTTAGCTAATTTTTTAGGAAATCCCCATATTTCACGTCCACCAGCAATCGGTGATAGATCATCTAAATACATCGCATGCGTATAACTTCCTAATGTGCCATTAAAATAAACCGGTATCACTTGACCTGACTCTGTGTAGCAGCCAAAGCCCGTACTGTCTGGCATACGAATGACTTCAAATTTAACTAAGGGCTCGGTGACTTCCAGGGGTGCTGGTACAACTTCACGTAGAAAATCCATGTCTGTTTCATAGGTAATAATGAAATATTCACGATTAATAAAACGGTAAGGTCCACGTGGGTAAGAAGGGCAATTTAGGGGCATTGCAAACGCATTTTCTCTAATTTGTGATTCATTCATAGTAGACTCCACATCATTGATTATAATGATAATGGTTATTCCATAACCCAGCCATGTGACACAATAAGTGACTGTCCTGTTAAAGCATTCGACTCAAAAGAAGCAAAAAATAGCGCTGTTTTTGCGACGTCATCTGTGGTTGTGAATTCACCATCGACTGTATCTTTTAACATGACATTTTTTACAACTTGTTCTTCGGTTATGCCAAGTTCTTGCGCTTGCTCCGGAATTTGTTTATCGACTAACGGTGTGCGTACAAAGCCTGGGCAAATTACATTGGCGCGTACACCATAGGCGGCCCCTTCTTTAGCAACAACGCGGCATAAGCCAAGTAAGCCATGCTTTGCAGTCACATAAGGTGCTTTAAGCTTTGATGCTTCTTTTGAATGCACTGAACCCATATAGATAATGCTTCCACCTCGTTTTGACGTATACATATGTTTTATAGATGCCTTAGTTGTAAGAAAAGCACCATCAAGGTGTATGGCAAGCATTTTTTTCCAATTAGCGAAAGACAGGTTTTCAATCGCATCAATAATTTGAATGCCTGCATTGCTGACTAAAATATCTATGTTGCCAAATTGATCAGCGACAGAATCGATACCGGTATTCACTTGCTCTTCATTAGTCACATCCATAGCAACCGCAATCGCGCTATGGCCATCAGCCTTAATCTCTTCTGCTACAAGTTCTGCTTGAGAAAGATTTAAATCAGCAATTGCAACTTTAGCTCCTTCCTTGGCATATAGCAGTGCAATTTCTTTCCCTATTCCACTTGCAGCTCCCGTAACAATTGCTACTTTATCTCTTAAGCGCATAACTTGATGTCCTTATTTAAAGAGTTCTGTTACCAGTATAGCAACGATTTTTGGATTTTTTTTAAGCGTAAGAAAAAGACTTTTAGCAATCTCGACTTCTTTGATTACTAAAAGTCTTAAAGAAAAATAAAGGAATGTATAAGAATTTTTTAGTAGTAATAATAAGGATATTGGCCGCCATAATAATACCGGTTTCCATATCCATAATAGTAACGGTCTTGAGATCGACCGACTGCATTACCAATTAAAGCACCAGCACCAGCTCCTATTGCAGTTCCCCAACCGCTTCCACCAGAAGCTGCATAGCCGATACCTGCACCTGCAAGGCCGCCGCCAACAGTACCTACATCACTATTTGTGCATCCTACAAGTAATGGCGCTGATAACCCAGCACAAAGTACAAATGGTAATGTTTTTTTCATAGTTTTCTTCCTATTGTTAGTTCCCTCAATAAACATATTAGTACAAATTTGTGTAAAATGACTAAAATAAAATCATACACATAGAAACCACCTTGTGAAAAAGCTATTGCACCAGTAGTATTGAATAATGGACTTCTAGGAGAAAAAACTATGTTTCGCGGTAGTATGGTAGCTTTAGTAACTCCAATGCAAGATGATGCAGTGGATGTAGGTCGTTTAAGAGAGCTAGTTGAGTTTCATATTGCAGCAGGAACGCATGCAATTGTTGCTGCTGGCACAACGGGAGAAGCTGGAACATTAAGTTGTGACGAGAAGTTTTTAGTGATAAAAACCGTGCTTGAGCAAGCGCGCGAGCGAGTTCCTGTTATTGCAGGCACCGCAGCAAATGCAACCAGAGATTGTATTGAGTTAACAAGAATGGCAATGGACTGTGGAGCACATGCTGCACTGATTATGACACCTGCATGTATTAGGCCAACTCAAGAAGGTTTATATCAACACTATAGCCAAATTGCAGCCTCTGTAGCGATTCCTTTAATACTGTATAATGTGCCAAGTCGTACTGCTTGTGATTTACTTCCGCAAACGGTAGCAAGGCTTGCACAAATATCGAATATAGTAGGTATTAAGGAGGCGAGTGGTAAATTAGAGCGTTTAAAAGAAATCTGGCAATTATGTGATTGCAGCTTAGATATCTATAGTGGTGATGATGATACAGCAGCACAATGGTTGCTAGCTGGTGCTAAAGGTGTTATTTCTGTAACCGCCAATGTGGCTCCTAAACAAATGGCGAAATTATGTGACATGGCTCTTGATGGTAATAGTGAAGAAGCTATCGCGATTAATGAGCAACTGCAAGCATTACATCGTTTACTTTTTATTGAGTCTAATCCTATTCCTGTGAAATGGGCTTTAAGCAGGATGGGTTTAATTGCCAATGAGTTACGTCTACCTTTAACGCCTTTATCAAGTGAGCATCATGCGACCTTAGAACAGGCTTTAAGTCGATTACAGTTAATTTAATGAGGTTTGTTGTGAAAAAATTTGTTTTAGCGTCTTTATCAACTTTATTACTTGTTTCCTGTTCACGCTATGCAACGAATGGTGAGCATATTTACTTACAAAGTGAAAATGGCCCCTTGCCGAATGTTCCGCCTCCTTTAACCCAAGCAAACATTAGTCATTTTTATGATTTACCTACACCTGGTGCAAATTTAACAGTAAGCCTTGTACCGCCGCCAACAGAGATTAAAGCTCAAACAATTAGTTAAGGTAAAACTATGGAATCAAATGAATTAATTGTTATTCAAGAATTATCAGCCCGACTGGTTGAGGCACAAAGTCAAATTCGCATTCTAGATAGCATTAAATGGGATGATTCTATTCGTCAGCAATTTTTTCATGATAAAGCCAAAAAGCTACCTGCCGTAGATCACACTTATTATGATAAACGACCGCTTCCTTTTGAGCCTCAACAAAAGGCAGAAGAATTTCGCTTAATTTTACGCGATGCACAAAATCAACTAGGCCAATATTCTCCAGTGACCCGTTTAATTAAACGCCAGTGTGAAGAGTATATTAAAGCAATAGAGATGTTGGCTGCACGTGGAACGCCTACGTTTAGTAGATTAGCTACTGAATTATATGGTAGTCCTGATGATGTATTTTATTTAGGCGGTCCACGTTTATGCGAGCTAGGAACGTTACTTTTTGATTTATTGACTGCATTAGATGTACAGCTGCAATCTGATGCTGATTTAAAACGTTATACGCCCGAAGAAGCACAGCAAATCCTGCAAACGCGTTTAAGCGCTTTTTTTCACTTACATCCTGGTAAAATTACTGTCATGGTTAGTGATGATATGATTGCTGATGCCTCAGCCGGGGCGGATAATATTAAATTAAGTCAACACGCAAGATTTAGCGATCGCGATGTAAAATATTTAGAGGTTCATGAGGGTTGGGTACATGTAGGCACCACATTAAATGGCAGCACGCAACCTTATTGCGCGTTCTTATCAAAAGGTTCACCTTCTTGCAGTGTGATTCAAGAGGGTTTGGCCGTCATTACTGAGGTGGTCACATTTTCTTCTTATCCTGGACGAATACGTAAAATCACTAATCGGGTTATTGCGCTTGATAAAGTAAGGCAAGGGGCAAATTTTCTTGATATCTATCATTATTTTTTAGACTGCGGTTTAAGCCCTATGGATAGTTACAATCATGCCGTGCGGATTTTTCGTGGCAGTACACCCGATGGTGGGCCTTTTACAAAAGATTTATCCTACGCAAAAGGATTTTTACTCATTTATAATTTTATTCGTTTTGCAATCAGTCAACATCGAGTAGAAACGATTCCTTTACTGTTTGTCGGTAAATTAGTTTTAGATGATATGCCTTTACTAATTGAGCTCTTAGAAAGAGAAATCATTGCGCCACCTGTTTATTTACCGCCACCTTTTAAAGACTTAGCAGCGCTTAGTGCTTGGATGAGCTTTTCTTTATTTCTTAATAAATTTGATTTAAATGAAATTCAAAAGAATTTTCGTTTCCTATTAGCTTAGAAATTCAAGTACACATTAACTTAAAATTAATATAGGAAATTACTATGGGTTTATTAGTGGATGGGGTATGGCAAGATAAATGGTATGATACCGCAAAGACAAAAGGTGCTTTTAAGCGTGAGCCTTCAGTATTTCATCATGCCATCAGTAGTGAGCCAAGCGCTTTATTTCCATCAGAGGCGAATCGCTATCACTTATATGTTTCTTTAGCTTGTCCTTGGGCGCATCGTACTTTAATTTTTCGAGCTCTTAAAAAATTAACTAGCCTTATCGATATCTCTATCGTTCACCCTCACATGCTTGAACAAGGATGGGAATTTAAGACAGGCTTAGGTGCTACCGGTGATAAGCTCTATGGTTTACGTTATTTACACGAGTTATATTGTAAGGCTGACCCTCATTATACTGGGCGCGTCACGGTTCCAGTCCTGTGGGATACAGAAAAACAAACGATTGTTTGTAATGAATCAGCAGAAATCATTCGGCAATTTAATGTGGCTTTTAATCACTTAACTGGCGATGAGCAAGATTTTTATCCCCCTTCTTTAAGAAGTGAGATTGATGCTATTAATGAAAAAATTTATCATACGGTCAATAATGGTGTCTATCGCTGTGGTTTTGCAACCACCCAAGAAGCGTATGAAAACGCTTTTCAAGAATTATTTACAACCCTAGATGAACTAGAGGTGCATTTTAAGCAGACTAATTATTTAGTAGGCGAGCAACTTACAGAAGCTGATTGGCGCTTATTTACGACCTTGATTCGCTTTGACGCAGTTTATTACGGTCATTTTAAAACCAACAAACGACGAATCAGTGATTACCCAGCGTTGCATGCCTATCTAAAGCAGCTTTATCATTACCCAGGTATTAAAGAAACTGTTGATTTTATCCATATTAAGCAGCATTACTATTATAGTCATCATACCATTAACCCTACCCGTATTGTGCCGATAGGGCCTGTGTTAGATTTAGATGATAACTAAAAGAGAGCGAGCAACTAAGCTAGCCGAAGCTAGGTAAGTTGTGTTTTAATAACGATTAAATTTGAACTATTGGTAATTTAAAAATGACTTTTGTTGTGACTGAAAGTTGTATTAAATGTAAATACACTGATTGCGTAGAAGTTTGTCCCGTTGATTGCTTTTATGAGGGGCCTAATTTTTTAGTTATTCACCCTGATGAATGCATTGATTGCGCACTTTGCGAGCCTGAGTGTCCGGTGCAAGCGATTATGTCTGAAGATGATTTAACAGATGAGCAAAAGCAATTTCAGACGCTTAATGCAGAATTATCTAAAGAATGGCCAAATATTACTGCCAAGAAAGATGCGCCTACTGATGCAAAGGAATGGGAAGAAGTAAAAGATAAGTTACAATTTCTTGAGAAAGAGTGGAAATAAGTGCGCTAACTGATGATGAGTTGACTCATTGTCAACATATCTTCAGTGAGAAAGGACGATTATCTACTGCAATTCCTGGTTTTATAGCACGCCAGTCGCAAGTAACCTTGGCGTTGGCAGTGACAGAGGCTATTAGGCAAAAATCGATTCTTGTTGCAGAAGCAGGCACAGGCACAGGCAAGACCTTTGCCTATTTAGTGCCTTGTTTGCTAAGCGGCAAAAAAGCACTCATTTCAACAGCAACTAAAACGCTACAAGATCAATTATTTCAAAAAGATTTGCCGCTCCTTGCACGTGCCTTGGGGCGAGCGATTAACGTGCAAAATTTAAAAGGCCGAGCTAATTATCTTTGCCGTTACCGCATAGAGCAGCATGCTGAAGAGGGGCTTTTTAGTAATCCGCAGCTCATTCATGATATTTTAAAAGTTAAAGAAAAATTGCCGCAACTTGCTTATGGTGAGCGTAGTGAATTACCGGAAATTAAAGAAGATTCGCCACTTTGGTCTTATATAACATCTACCACCGACAATTGTTTAGGCAGTGAGTGTGCTTATTACCAAGAATGTTTTTTAGTTAAGGCACGCAAAAGAGCGCTGGATGCTGATTTAATCATCATTAACCATCATTTATTTTTTGCTGATTCACGCTTAAAAGAAGAAGGGTTCGGTGAACTATTACCAGGCGCTGAAGTGGTTGTTTTTGATGAGGCACATCAGTTAGCTGAAATTGCTGCTCATTTTAATGAAGAGCGTTTAGGAACACGGCAATTACGCGATTTAATAGATGATATTTTGCATGAATGGCCCGTACTTGATTTAGCTAATCAACCGCTGAAAAAATTAAGCTTAGAAACTGATCAAGTGATTGATCAATTAATAGCAAGTTTACCTCTAAAAGAGGAAAAGTTAAGTTGGGATGTGATTGAGCGTAATCAACCGTTTCAAAAGGCTTGGCAACAATTGCTACAATTAATAGATACCTTTCTTGATTGCCTTAAGGATGTTGAGGAAGAAGAGAGTGCGGGTTTAAAAAGATGTGCTAAGCGTTTAGAGGCTTTTAAAACGACTGCACTTACTTTTCAAAAATCCAATAAAACCCTTATTAAGTGGATAGAGCGCTACAAGCATGCGCTAGTCTTGCATGCAACCCCTTATGATGTGGCGCAATTTTTTCAGCTGCTGCTTAAGCAACAATTATCGTGTGCCTATGTTTTTACTTCCGCAACTTTAACCATGGGGGCATCTTTTGACTGCTTTACTAAACCGCTAGGGTTAGAACAAGCAACAACATTACTTTTGCCAAGTCCCTTCAATTACATGCAACAAGCACTGCTCTATTTGCCTCGTTTTTTGCCTGACCCAAATGATCCATCCTACTATCAAGTGCTCGTTGAAAAAGCGCTTCCTATTATTGATGCTTGCCAGGGCCGCTGTTTTTTCTTATTTACAAGTCACCGGGCTTTAAAATTAGTTGCTGAGCTTTTGATGGATAATTTAGACTATCCATTATTAATTCAAGGCGAGGAAGCAAAGCCTATTTTATTGGCGCGCTTTAGGCAATTAGGTAATGCTGTTTTACTAGGGACTGCAACTTTTTGGGAAGGTGTGGATGTAAAAGGTGAGGCATTATCTTGCGTCATTATTGATAAATTACCGTTTGCAAGCCCTGTTGATCCAGTCATGCGCGGGAAAATAACTTATCTAAAAGCGCAAGGCTTATCAAGCTTTGATGAATTGTCCTTACCTAATGCAGTCCTTGCTTTAAAGCAAGGAGTAGGGCGCTTAATCCGAGACACCACCGATAAAGGGGTGTTAATGATTGCTGATCCGCGCTTGACGGGTAGAACTTATGGGCGACAAATCTTTGCAAGCTTACCTTTATTACAAAAAACACGAGATGAACAATGTGTGTTAAATTTTATTAATCAATTGGCATTTAATAATGAAGTTATTAGCGTTTGATACCTCTACGTCGATTGCGTCTATCGCCTTATTTAATCAAGGTAAGATAACCGAGCTTAGTCAAGTTGGCCAGGGGCAGCATGCTCAATTTATCTTAAGCATGATTGATCAATTACTAGGTCAGGAAAATTTATCTATTGCAGAACTAGACGGTATTGTTTTTGGCCGTGGGCCTGGAAGTTTTACCGGGTTGCGCATTGCTTGTAGTCTAGCGAAAGGCTTAGCTTACCCTCATAATCTGCCGGTATATCCAGTCAGTAGCTTAGCAACCCTTGCTTATGAGATAACACTTAATCAAAATGAAAATGATGCACCTGCGATATTAGCTATGATAGATGCGCGCATGAATCAAGTTTATTGGGCTTATTATCGTGATAATTCTTGGCTAGACGTTGCAGAATATGTATCTGATGCTGCCGATATCAATATTATAACGGATAAACCTTTAAGGTTAGCCGGTATAGGCTATCAAGCTTATTATCAAGATTTACCGCAATCTTTAAAGGCTAGCGTTGTAAAACAACAAGAGGTTTCTTTAAAGGCGAGTACTATGATACGCTTGGTGCTAGCAGAGCAGGTAGCGCCAATTACCGCTTTAGAGGCATTGCCTAGTTATATTCGTAATCAAGTCACCCATGTATCTAAATAGTTTTAAGGAGTTCTTTTGGACAAGCGTTTATTAGAAATATTGGTTTGCCCTTTATGTAAAGGTAAATTATTGCTAAAAGATGATGAATTGATTTGTCGTTTTGACAGGCTTGCTTATCCAATCAGGGATGCTATTCCAGTTATGCTTGAACAAGAAGCCCGCTTAATACCTTTGGAAGAAAAGGAATCCTTATGACGAATGATTTTCATGTGGTTATTCCCGCACGTTACCAATCATTACGCCTACCTGGTAAATTAATGATGGAAATTGGCGGCAAAACAGTGATTCAACGTGTTTATGAACAAGTCTTAAAAGCAAAACCTAAGTCAATTACGATTGCAACTGACAGTGAGTATATTGCAACCCATGCCAAAGAATTTGGTGCACAGGCTGAAATGACCTCCACAGCTCATACGACGGGAACAGACCGAATCGCTGAGGTTATTGCCAGAGGGTTTTATACCAAAGATGACATTATTGTTAATGTGCAAGGCGATGAGCCATTTATTGAGCCTACTTTAATTAGCCAGGTTGCAAGGATTCTAACAAATTCAGAATTAATGATGGCAACGCTATGCTGGCCAATTGAAAAGCAAGAACAGTTATTAAATCCTAATGTTGTTAAGGTGGTGCGTGATCACCTTAATAATGCCCTTTATTTTTCAAGAGCACCTATTCCTGCCCATCGTGATGAACCTAATAGCATTAGCCATGCTTTTAAGCATATTGGTTTATATGCCTATCGAGCTCATTTCTTACTTGATTATGTCAGCTGGCCACCTTGTAAATTAGAACAGTGCGAAGCATTAGAACAGTTACGCGTGTTATGGACAGGTCATAAAATACGAGTTGATGTTGCTTGTACTGTTCCTCAGCAAGATATTAATACTGCCGAAGATTTAGCGAAAGCATGTGAAAAGTTTTAGCAATTCTTAATGCAACTCACAAGTGAAGACTATCTAATCTATCCAGGCTAGTCAGCTTCTCTATAGCTAATTTTGGCAACATTCATTGCTTTTTTGCGAAAATAAAGCAAAAAAGCAGGCAACAGCATTAAAACAATACCCAGACTAAATACCAAACGGAAACGACTCGCACCACCAATATCCACACTTGTTTCTGGCGGAATAAACCCAATAATAAGAGTAATGATGCAGCCAATTAAGCCAAGGCAGCACGTCAAATAATAACCCAATTTTCCACCAGGAATAGCAAAAGGGCGAGGCCTGGTTGCGAATTTACTTTTTAAGCGCCAAGCAGCAATAAACATTAAAACGTACATCATAATATAGAGCTCAGTACTTAAGTCAGTAAAAAGCCAATAAATTGCATTGATGCTAGGAAATAGTAAAAAGACGCTACACAGCAGCGTCACGAGTACCGCCTGTAAGATCAAAATGCGGGTCGCAATACCATGCTCATTTAAGCGATAAAGCCAATGAGGTAAAAAGCCCTTATCTGCTGCTAACAAAAGCCCCTTGGCAGGTGAAATGATCCAGTTGACCATACTGCCTAGGCTGCCTAATAGCAGTAAAATAATTAACACCGGCATTAGAAAATTTAAATGATAAGCTTGAAAAAAATTATTAAATGCCTGCATAACACCACCTACTAGGCTAATTTTTTCTGCTGGTAGAACAAAAGCGATGGCTAGTGACCCTAAAATCATAGTAATTAAAATCAAAATGACTGAAAAAAACATGGCCCGGGGAAAATTGCGTTGGGGGTAATTAACATTACGCACGTGTACCGCTGCCAATTCCATGCCTAAAAAAGAAGTCATAATGGCTGTTAAAGAGACCCAAGACTGGGTTTCACCCCAATGAGGAATTAAGTGATTTAGGCTTAAATCAATGGCAATGGGATTGCCCTTAATCAGCCAAATGAGGCTTAAAAGGATAATAAAGCCCATAGGTAGAATCATGCCAACAACTGCACAAAAACTGGCAAAGGCGGCTGATGCCCGTAAACCGGATAACCCTAAAAAAGTTAATGACCAAAAAACAATTAAAATAACTGAAATTAAATAAAATTTATTTTGAATTAAGTCGGGATTAATAAGGTAAGCTAAGATGCCAGCAATAAACGATAAAATAGTTGGATACCAAACCATGGTATTTATCCATTGCAACCAAATGGCGAAAAAAGCAACATTCTCGCCAAAAGCGGATTCTACCCAACTATAAACGCCGCCTTCTTCTTCGGGCCAGGTGGATGAAAGTTCAGCGGCAACTAAGGCCACAGGAATCAAGAAAACAATCGCTGAGAAGATAAAGAAGAAAATTAATGAAGAACCAAATAAGGCGGTACCAGGTAAATTACGAATACTATCAATCGCACCAGTAATCAGTAAAACAAGTGCAAAAACCGATATTTTTTCAGAAGACCACGCTTTCATGGAGGAGAGTACTCAGCAATTTTATTGACAAAAAGATAGCCATTATAGGGCAAATAATTCTAACGATAAATGAGTTTTCTACGATAAGTCAGACTTTTATTATTTTTTATCGTATAAACCTGATTTCATCGCTTTTAGCAGTTGCAAACCGCCGCAAAGACAGACAATACGGAGGAGAGAGCCTCATTGCAAACCTTCACACCGTAAAAGTGAGGCAACCCAAGATAAGATGCTGTTGCTTAAAGCTTACTCAAGTAGATACTGTCTTTAAAATCAAGCTAAACTTCATTAAAAGGCTAGTTATTTCTAAGGACAGTGTCAACGTTTACTGTCATCTCCGCGTAGGCGGAGATCCAGGCTTAATATTAGCATCATGCCATTATCAGACTAGATTCCCGTCTACACGGGAATGACAATATTCGGCGTTATTCATATTGTGAGACCTAGCAAGTAGCCTGGGTGAAACGAAGTGAAACCCGGGTTACGGCCCTATGAGCCTGCACCCAGGCTACGTTTATTTTAGTGTGAAATAAGTCCCAACCGAATTACCGCGGCGTGACCGCGGTATCCAGTGACGTGGCACGATGGGTATGGATACCGTGGTCACGCCACGGTATTTCGGACTTAAGTTAGATAAAGCAAGTAGAGGCTGCCTTAAAAAAATAAAAATAATTTTAATGACATTTTGCTTGCTTTTAAAAACAGTATCTACGTTTTATTTTAGGAAAAGGCGTCATTGCGAGCCTTTATAACGTAGAGGTAAAGCAATCCAGGATAATACGCGGCTACTCAAAGCGTACTTAATTCACTGTAGCCCTTGTAGCGTAATAATAATATGGCGAGCGGTAGCGGCATTACGATGCTCGCATAAAAATATTCCTTGCCATTGGCCAAGCGCCATTTTTCCTTGAGTAATGGGAATAGTTAAGCTACTGCCAAGTAGGGCATTTTTTATATGGCCAGGCATGTCATCAGAGCCTTCAATCGTATGAAGATATAATTGATCATCTTCAGGCACTAATCTATTTAAATGCGTTTCTAGATCAAGTGGTACTTCATCAGAGGCATTTTCACTGATTAAAAGTGAGGCTGAAGTGTGTTGTAAAAACAAATGCACGAGACCAACCTGCAGCGTGGGTAATTTTGCCAATGACGTTTTGATATTATCGGTGATTAAATGGATTCCGCGCGGCAGCGGCGAAAGGGAACATTTTATTTGCCCATAAAAAGGTACTTGCTCAGCCATGACGAGACCCGCCATGACAGGGGGGCGATTTTGGTACGCTACCTTGTTTATCTTGCCATTCTAGAGGAGTATGAAGAGAAAGGCTTAAGGCATGCAAGCCATTTTCAAGCTCATGTGCGAGTAAGGCATTAATTTTGCGGTGCCTGTCTATCCTTTCTAAATTTTGAAACGCATCCGTAACTACAATTAGTTTAAAATGCGTTTCACTGCCTGGCGGCACACTATGTTTATAGGATTCATTTTCTACTTCGAGAAAGACAGGGTTTAAGGCATTAACCAGTAATTGCGTGATGTGTTCTTGGCGAGTCATACTAACTATCATTAAAAAGTTACTAAATTATAAGCTCTATTTTAACGGGCTTATGCTACATTTGATACGTAAACGTTATAAATTTTAGCATAACATTTATTTTTAAGTATTATCCTACCGTAAAAGTCAAAAAGTGACTAATTTTGTCAACTTATAAATAAATAACAAACTAAAGTAGAAACTGGCCTGTTTACCTGTAATGCACGTACCTAACCGCCTGTATTAATATTATTTTTCCTGTTAAAAAAGCAGAAGTTTTAATTTATAAATGTTATCTTTGTTTATACTAGAAATAGTTTTAAGTGACTGAAAAAACGTCCTTAAGGTTATGGCATATAAATTGCAGTAACTTAATCAAAATGAAAATTTATTAGTTTAAAGGAGCGAACACAATGAAACAACGAGGTTTTACACTAATTGAGTTAATGATTGTCGTGGCTATCGTAGGTATCTTGGCGGCCATTGCAATTCCTGCTTATCAAGATTATACGATTAGAGCAAGGGTTACCGAGGGTCTTACACTTGCTTCAGCAGCTAAGACAGCCGTATCCGAGACAGCACAGTCAACAGGTACACTACCTTCTACTAATGCAGCTGCAGGCTATACACCACCAGCAGCTGGAACAGTACCTAATGTGACTTCTATTGAAATAGGTAGTGCACCCTCAGCCGGGTCTATTACAATAACTTATCCAGCTGCAGCTGGCGGCGGTACCATAATATTGGTTCCTACTTTAAATGCAACGACTGGACATATAACTTGGACTTGTACAGGTGGGTCGCTTAATGCTAGATATCGTCCAGCCAATTGCCGTACATAATAAGCTTTTAGATTCTAAGCAGCTTAAGCTGCTTAGAATCTAGTAATAAGAAAACACACTTAGGGGCTTAAATGAAACAAAGAGGCTTTACACTAATTGAATTAATGATTGTTGTAGCCATTGTGGGCATTTTAGCCGCTATTGCGATTCCGGCTTATCAGAATTATATGATAAGAGCTAGGGTTACAGAAGGATTAAGTCTTGCTGCTCCAGCTAAAACAGCTGTATCAGAAACAGCGCATTCAACGGGTGCTTTACCTGCTACCAATGCAGCTGCAGGTTATCTACCACCAGCAGCTGGAACAGTACCTAATGTGACCTCTATAAATATAGGTAACACGCCTTCAGTAGGCTCTATTACAATAACTTATCCAGCAACAGCTGGCGGTGGTACTATAATATTGACGCCTACTTTAGATACAACTACTGGGCATGTTACTTGGACATGCACAGGTGGTACACTCAATGCTAGATTCCGTCCTTCAAATTGCCGTTCATAGGCATAATGCTCGTTTACTTGCCAACGGGAAGTAATCTCAATTAAGCCCAATAATGAAAATTCTTGCATTGAAAACCTGGTTGCAAGCAAATAGGCTACGTTTTTAATTGACAAAAAAAAGATTGTTTGTAGGATAATCTCACAATCTGTTTATATTAAAAAACTATGAAAAGAAAAATTGAAGAAAAAAAACACAATCAGGATGCACGAAGGTATTATTATGAGCCTGGCATGCAGGCAGAGCGAGAAGTAGAAAAAAAATTGTATAGAATGGAATACTTTGAAGCTAATAAAGATAAAATTAAAGCTTATCAAAAGGTTTATCGAGAAAACCATCCAGATGAAATTCGTGTGTATCAACACAGTTATTATCAAACCAACCGCCCTGAACTTCTTGCTAAGCAAAAAGTTTATCGCGAAACCCATCCAAATGAAACGCGTGCTAAGCAGAAAGCTTATTATCAAGCTAACCGAAGTGAATTACTTGCGAAGGCAGAAGCTTATCGACAAGCTCATCCCTATTATAATAAAGATTATTATCGAGCCCATAGAAATAAAATTCTTAAGCAGCAAAAAAGTCGTTATGAAGAAAAAAAGGAATTTGAAAAATTTGCAGAAGAACTTGAAGGTGAGTTACTTGGTATTTCGCAGGAAAAAGCTAGAGAATCAAAAAAGGAGTTTGGAAAATTCGCAGAAGATCTTGAATGTGAATTACCTGACATTTCGCAGCAAGCAGCTGCAGCGCCAAAGAAATCAATAAAATTTGAAAAAGAACTTGAATGTAAGACACCGGAAGCCTGGAAGGAAAAATATAGAGAGCAAGCAGCGTTACATTTTCTTCATAACAAAAATAAACCTTCATCCACTAAACACAATATGTCGTTCTTTAAGCCAGCGTCTAGCTTACAACCACCACTAAACCATGTTGAGCCAATAAAGCCATTGGATGATACAGAAAAAGAGGCACAACAATTTTTTGATGCCTATTTTTAGTAAAGACTAAGGAATTTCGACAAGCAAAATCCTGAGGTGTCGCCCGTTTGCTTGCAAACGGGCGTAATCTTAATTAAGCCAAGGCGGAGTTCTTACATTGAGAGCCTGTTTGCAAGTAACTACCTCTTGATCATATCTCATCAAGCAGGTGCAAGACCGCAGGACCTACACCTGGGTTTCACGTCGTTTCACTCAAGTTGCTTACTCAGATTTTTCATTGTACCTCAATCAACTCCCTTGGCTGCACTCTGTTTATGGGTCGTGTAATGAAGTTGCTTGCGTGGGCGAGGGGGTGATCGAGGTGTAATTCAAGAACTATCCTTGATTAAGGTTTGAATCTTGTAAAAAACTTAGTAAATAGCAAGTAACAAGTAGCCTGGGTGAAACGAAGTGAAACCCAGGTTCCAGTCCTGTAGACATGCAGCCGTCTCTTGATAAGATGTGACCAAGAGGCGGTTGCGAGCAAGTAGGTTATTTTCTTAAATAATTAAAAAAAGATTAGTTGTTACCTCGTCATTGATCAAACAATCTACTTGGTTATTCCTTTCTAATTGTAATCGTTTCTAGTAAAGTAGTTTGATTATTATTAATTGAATTGCCTATGAAAAAATTCCTTATTGTTTTTATTTCTCTGTTTGCGCTTAGCAGCCATGCTATTTGTATAAAAAATAAAACTGATTTTTCTTTGTATTATGAAATTCAAAATCGAAACACGGGTTGCCCTGTTCCTAAAGTAACATTTTACAGTGGCATTGTAGCGCCCGCGCAACAAAAATGTCATGCGCATTCTCAAGATGAGGGTAACGATTGGAAAATCTATCGTATTGATGATATTAAAACATTCAAAATCAACAGCAATGGTCAGCGAGAATTAGGCTGCTCCCGTCGGGTAGAAGGTATACTTAATTTCCTCGAAGTTGATTATCATCCTTGGTCCAATCAATGGTGGTGTTTGGATAGAAGTGATTATGAAGATTAGGCTTTTATCTAGGTGAGCTCACTAATTGTAAATTACTTATAATAACAATATAGGTATAGAATAGCCTGTGTAAAAAAGCATTGTTGCGTGGATAAATTAAAACGTAGATACTGTCTTTATAAGCAAGCAAAATTTCATTAAAAGGTTAAGACAGCATCAACTAGTTTTATCTACCCTAGTCCGAAATACCGTGGCTTGACCACGGTATCCATACCCGTCAGTGCCACTGCACTGGATACCGTAGACACGCCGCGGTAATTCGGTTGTGATTTAGTCATACTAAGTAAACGTAGCGCAGGCCCCGAGGGCCGAAACCCGGGTTTCACTTCGTTTCACCCAGGCTACAAGGTTGTTTTGATCACTTATTCTAGCCACACACAATACCGTGTAAAAAGGACAATTCCTGGTTGCTGCCTGTGTGACAGCAAAGGTGAATTGCCCTTAGAAAATTTATAAACTTCGAGAAGGGAGTTTTTTTTCAACGAGCTTATTTTGCAACCGAACATACAAAGGCAGGCCATTTTTATAAGGCGGGTAGGCTTCTCCCATGATTAAAGGCGCTAGATAGCGACGACATGATTCGGTAATTCCCATGCCATCTTCGGCAATGTAATCACTAGGCATTTTTCTTTCTTGATTTGCAACGTCTTTTAACTCAACGTGGCTAATAGACCATTGATAAGGCATGTCCTGTTCACGCTTAATAATAGGCATAATAGCATTCTTACCAGCTATCGCTAATTCAACTGCCGCTTCACCCAAGGCGTAAGCTTGTTCTAAATCTACTTGCGATGCGATATGCCTTGCAGCACGTTGTAAGTAATCTGCTACTGCCCAGTGATACTTAAACCCTAAGTTATTTTTAATTAATTGAGCAAGAAGGGGTGCTACGCCACCTAATTGAGCATGCCCAAACGCATCACGTAAGCCTGCTTCACTTAAGAATTTACCATCAGCATCCCGAATACCCTCTGAAACTACAATAACGCAATAGCCATGCTTTTTAACTGAGTCATCAACTTTTTGTAAAAAGCGTTGTTCATTAAATGCGACTTCAGGCAGCAAGATAATATGAGGTGGTTGATTGTCTTCTTGCTTGATAATACCACTTGCTGCTGCAATCCAACCTGCATGCCTGCCCATTACTTCAAGGATGAATACTTTAGTAGAGGAGGCCGCCATAGAGGCCACATCAAAGCCAGCTTCTAAGGTAGATACAGCGACATATTTAGCAACAGAGCCAAAGCCAGGGCAATTGTCAGTAAAGGGTAAATCGTTATCTACGGTTTTAGGAACACCTATACAGGTGATAGGGTAACCCATGTTTTTTCCTAGTTGCGAAATTTTATAAGCGGTATCTTGGGAATCGCCTCCACCATTATAAAAAAAATAACCAATATTATGGGCTTTAAATACTTCAATTAAGCGCTCATATTCAGCGCCATTGTCTTTTAATTTGTATCGACAAGAACCAAAGGCCCCGGCAGGGGTATGCATAAGGCCTGCGATAGCGTCACTACTTTCTAAAGAGGTATCAATTAACTGTTCTTCTAACGCACCAATGATCCCATTTTTTGCCGCATACACTTTACCAATGTGTTCTGGGTAGCGACGGGCAGTTTGAATAATGCCGCACGCTGAAGCATTAATTACCGCCGTTACTCCCCCTGACTGGGCGTAGATTGCATTTTTTACTGACATAATAACTCCAAATTAAGCTAAAAATTAGTTAATTGCCTGCTTACAAGATAGGTAATTCTGACTAGTAAGGATTTTGTTAAACAACGTTTTATCGATTCGAACCGATCTTTATGTAAGCTAGATTCCGTATCATGTTACATCCATCCCATTAATTTATTGTTTTCGCCTGATAAAAATTTTCGAATTCACTAATTACTTCTTCGGTACTTTGCATAAACTCGGTAAAGACAGAGTCTAATTCCTCTATCGTTTGGGCTTGTTTTGCTCTTTTCTCTAGGCGAATAACTTGGCTTTGTAGGCGAGGTACACCACAAAAACAGCACGCACCATTAAGTTTGTGGGCTGCACTCTCTAAGCCTTTAATGTCTTTATTCTCAAATAATGCTATAAATTCTGGCTGGCTTTTAGTCAGTTCTTCGACAAAACGGGTTAAAAATTCTTCCGCTAAAATTTGATTACCTGATACTTTCTGAACACAAAGTGACCAATCAATCGCTAATGTTTTTGTTTTATTAAGAATACGCAGGAGATGGGTCAATAATTGTTTTTCATCAATTGGTTTTTCTAAGCAAAGGTCAATGCCTAATTTTTTTAGTCTTTCTTGATTTACATCGCTGGTGTTAGCACTGATAACCACAATAGGTGTTCTGCGATTTAATACCGATTCCTTGCGTATTAGGCCGGCTGCTTCTAGACCATTTAGTTTGGGCATTTGCATATCTAAGAGTAATAAATTGTAGTGTTTTTCATGACAAGCTCTAACGGTTTCTTCGCCATTTTCAACAAGCTCAATAGACGCATGTTCTTGCAGGAGAGAGCTTAATAGCATGCGATTGACAGGATTATCTTCGGCTATAAGAATTTCAGGATGAATCACTCGTAATTGCTTTCTTAAATTTTCTAATTCATGGTGATTGTTACTCGTTTGCGAGGCTTCGGTCAAAATAAATTCAATGGTGTCGTATAATTTCTGAATACTTAAAGGCTTATATAAAAATGCTCTGGCGCCTAGCGCTTGTGGGTCATGGATAAGCCATTTTGAAACGATAATACAGGGAATCGTTTGTTTACGTAGCAGTTGCGCTACTTGCTTTTCACAACCTTCGTTGACATTAATAAAGGCAATTTCGCAGTCTTTATATTCCTTAAATGCTTTTTCTAATTGATTAAAGGCACTCACTTTCATGCATTTTATACCCCAAAAGCCTACACCATTACACATGGCCTCAAGTTGCAATGGGTTATCATCAAAGCAGATTGCGCTTAAGTGACCGAAACGATGGCTTTGGTTTTTTTCAACTTCATAAGCGGCTAATTTTTCTAACTTAATTTTAATGATGAAATTAGAGCCTTTATGTAACTCGCTGGTTAGTTGAATACGACCGTGCATGGCTTCGGCTAGTTTTTTACAAATTACTAACCCTAAGCCAGTACCGCCATAGCGTCTGGTGATTGAGGTATCCGCTTGGTTAAATGCATTAAATAATTTGGTTTGATCTTCTTTGGAAATGCCAATGCCTGTATCAGCTACAGAAATAGAGACTAAATAATCTTTTTCTGATTCTTGCTCAATGGTCGTACGAATTAAAACATAACCATGGTCGGTGAATTTAATCGCATTGCTAATTAAGTTAGTTAAAATTTGTTTTAGCCGAAGTGGGTCACCTAAAACAGTTTTGGGAACGCGAACATCTGTAGATGGGATTAAATCAATCGCTTTTTTATGGGCATTGGGGCCTGCTAAAGTTAAAACCTCATCAATACAAGCACGTAAATCAAGCGGTATACAGTCTAGATGTAATTTGCCAGCATCCATTTTTGAGTAATCAAGGATGTCATTAATAATATTTAATAGATCTTGCGCCGATGATTTAATGGTTTTTACATAGTCTAGCTGTAGAGGATCAAGTTTGCTTTCTAGTAAGACATTCGTAAAGCCAATGACACCATTCATTGGCGTGCGAATTTCATGACTCATATTCGCTATGAAATCGGATTGCTGCCTGCTTTTTTCTTCGGTTTTTTTCTTTTCTAAAGACAGTTGGATATTTTTTTCTTCCAAGAGTTCAAGGCTATTTTGTAAATCTTCAGTAGCTACTTCAATATGGTGATTGAGATCATGAATGGTATTTAAATACTGGCGTTGTAAATGAGCACAGCCTTTTTCAATTTCACCAAGTTCGCTGTCACTTGATACAGCAATATGAGTTTCAAATTCATTTTGGTTGATTTGTTTCATACTACGGCGTAGACGCGCAATAGGTAAATAAATGCGTTTGGAAAGAAAATAGTGAATAGTTAAACTAATTAATAAACCAAACAAAGTAATAAAAATGGTAACGATATACATCTGATAACGTTTAATGAGCATGGATTTTGTATCAATGTCAAT